>NZ_CVTN01000029.1:0-7344 GCF_900004915.1 Pseudomonas sp. 31 R 17 | reverse complement strand
CGTCGGCCCCGGCCAGCGCGTGGGCCTGGCGTCGCGGCGCGGTCCGCAACTGATCGTCAGCCTGCTGGCGGTACTCAAGAGCGGCGCGGCGTATGTGCCGTTGGACCCGAAATACCCGGCCGAGCGCCTGGCCTACATGCTCGCGGACAGTCGCCTGGACCTGCTGCTCAGCGAAACCGGCTTGCTGACCGATGTGCCGTTGCCGACCGGGCTGACCCGTGTCGACTTCAGCGCCACGGGCGCTGAACTGGCCGACTGCCCGGCAACCAATCCGCCCAATCACGCGGCGGCGGCGGACCTGGCGTATGTGATCTACACCTCCGGCTCCACCGGCCAGCCCAAAGGCGTGGCCATCGACCATGCCGCCCTTGGCCAGTTCTGCGACAGCGCCGTGCTGTACAGCCAACTGAGTGCAGAGGACCGCGTGCTGCAGTTCGCGACCTTCAGCTTCGACGGCTTTGTCGAGCAGTGCTACCCGCCGCTGTGCGTGGGCGCGGCGCTGATCATGCGTGGCGATGACCTGTGGGACGCCGGGCAACTGGCGCGCGAGATCGTTGAACAGGGCGTGACCCTGGCCGACTTGCCCGCCGCGTACTGGTACCTGCTGGCCAAGGAATGCGCCATGCACCACCGCTCCCTGGGCCGACTGCGCCAGGTGCATGTGGGCGGTGAGGCGATGTCCGTAGAAGGCCTGCGCGCCTGGCATGCTGCCGGGTTGGGCGGTGTGCGGCTGGTCAACACGTATGGGCCGACCGAGGCGACGGTGGTATCCAGCGTGCACGCGTGCCAACTGGATGATGCCAGCGACGCGTTCGGTGTGCCGATCGGCCGCGCGATTGAAGGGCGCTCGCTCTACGTGCTCGACAGCGGTTTCCAATTGCTGGCGACCGATGGCGTGGGCGAATTGTGCATCGGCGCCGAAGCCGGTCTGGCCCAGCGCTATTTCGACCGCCCGGCGCTGACCGCCGAGCGCTTCCTGCCGGACCCGTTTTCCGCAGTCCCCGGCGCGCGGCTGTATCGCAGTGGCGACCTGGCCCGTTACAACGAGGCGGGTGCGCTGGAGTACGTCGGGCGTATCGACCATCAGGTGAAGATTCGCGGCTTGCGTATCGAAATGGGCGAAATCGAAGCCGGCCTGCAAGCCTTGCCGCAGGTGCGTGAAGCGGCAGTATTGGCGCTGCCGAGCGCCACCGGTACGCAGTTGGTGGCGTACGTGGTGCCCGCTGCGGGCATCGCCTTGGACACACAGGCACTGGCGGCCCGTTTGCGTCAGTCGCTGCCGGACTACATGGTGCCCGGGCAGTGGGTGGTGCTCGATGCCTTGCCGTTGAACAACAACGGCAAGCTTGACCGCCGCGCATTGCCGGCGCCGGACCTGAACCAGCACACACAAGCCTACGTGGCGCCCCACAGCCCGCTGCAAATTCAACTGGCAGCGATCTGGCAGGCGGTGTTGCAGGTTGAGCAGGTCGGCCTGGAGGATCACTTCTTCGAGCGCGGCGGCCACTCGTTGCTGGCCACCCAGGTCATCTCCCGGGTACGGCATGCGCTCAACCTGGAAGTGCCATTACGCGCGCTGTTCGAACAGCCGACGCTGCACGCGTTTGCCGACGCCTGCGCGGAATTGCAGGTGAGCACGGCGCAGCCGTTGGTGGCGCTGGACCGCGACCATCCGCTGGCGTTGTCCTTCGCCCAGGAACGCCAATGGTTCCTCTGGCAACTGGACCCCGCCAGCGCGGCCTATCACGTTCCCACCGCCCTGCACCTGCGCGGTCAGTTGGACATCGCCGCCCTGGAGCAGGCGTTCCAGGCCCTGGTACACCGCCATGAGCCGCTGCGCACCACCTTTGTCGAGCAGGGCGAGCAGACCCTGCAAGTCATCCATCCCGCCCTGGCAGTGACCATCGAGCGCCAGCGCGTCGAGGTGGCGGCGATCGAACAGGCGGTGGCCGAGGAAATCCAGCGCCCCTTCGATCTGCGCAGTGGCCCGCTGATGCGCGTCAAATTGCTGGAAGTTGCGGCGCAGCACCATGTGCTGGTGATCACTCAGCATCACATCATCTCCGACGGTTGGTCGATGCAGGTGATGGTCGATGAGCTGGTGGCGCTCTACCAGGGCGACAGTCCATTGCCGGCGTTGCCGATCCAGTACGCCGACTATGCCCAATGGCAGCGTGACTGGATGGCGGCCGGGGAAAAACAGCGCCAGCTCGATTACTGGTGCGCGCGCCTGGGCAGTGAACACCCGGTGCTGGAGCTGCCTCTGGACCATCCGCGCCCGGCGGTGCAAAGCCATCGCGGCGCGCGCCAGAAGATCCATCTGGACAGCACGCTGGTGGCCGAACTCAAGGCGTTGGCCCAGCGTCAGGACGTGACCTTGTTCATGCTGTTGCTGGCCTCGTTCCAGACCGTGCTGCATCGCTACAGCGGTCAGTCCGAGATCCGTGTCGGCGTACCGATCGCCAACCGCACGCGCCTGGAAACCGAACGGCTGGTGGGTTTCTTCGTCAATACCCAGGTCATGCAGGCCGAGCTGCATGGGCAAATGCCCTTTGCGCAGTTGCTGGCCCAGGTCAAGCAGCGCGCCCTCGAGGCCCAGGCGCATCAGGACCTGCCGTTCGAGCAGCTGGTGGAAGCCTTGCAGCCCGAGCGCAGCCTGAGCCATAACCCGCTGTTCCAGGTGATGTTCAACCACCAGGACAGCTTGCGCGCCGGCACCGTGCACGTGCCGGGCCTGGCATTGCAGCCGCTGGACTGGGCCGTTCACACCACCCAGTTCGACCTGAACCTGGAGACCGAAGAGTCTGCCGATGGCCTGTGGGCGTCGCTGACGTACGCCACCGACCTGTTCGAGCCGGCGACCCTGGGACGCCTGGCCGGGCACTGGCATAACCTGCTGCGCGCCGTGGTGCGCGATGAATCACAGGCGCTCGACGAACTGGCGATGCTCAGTGCGCCTCAGCGCCAGCAAATGATTGAAGACTGGAACCACACGCCCGCCGACTACCCACACGAGCAATGCGTGCATCAGGTGTTCGAGGCGCAAGCGCTCGCCCGGCCGGATGCCATCGCACTGCGCTTCAATGGCGACAGCCTGAGCTACGCCGAACTCAACCGCCGGGCCAATCGCCTGGCGCACCGGTTGATCGCTGCGGGCGTCGGCCCCGACGTGCTGGTGGCGGTGCATGTGGAGCGCTCCCTGGACATGGTGGTCGGCCTGCTGGCAACCCTCAAGGCCGGTGGCGCCTACGTGCCGCTCGACCCGCAGTTCCCGGCGGAGCGCCTGGCGTTCATGCTCGAAGACAGCGATGCCCGGGTGCTGCTGACCCAGGCGCATTTGCGCGGTCGTCTCGTACAGCCCCAGGACCTGCAGGTGCTGCTGACCGACGACTGCGACGGTGACGCGCACAACCCTCAGGTGGACGTTACGCCGGAGCACCTGGCCTACGTCATCTACACCTCCGGCTCCACCGGCACGCCCAAAGGCGTGATGGTGCGGCACCAGGCGTTGTGCAGCTTTACCTGCGGCATGGCCGATACCTTGTCCATTGACGGCGATGCGCGCCTGTTGTCGTTGACCACGTTCTCATTCGACATCTTCGCCCTGGAGCTCTTCGTGCCGCTGAGTGTCGGCGCGACGGTGTTGTTGAGCGAGCAGGCCATGGCCCTTGACCCGGAAGCCATCCTCGACCTGGCTCACAACCAGGCAGCCAACGTGCTGCAGGCCACGCCGTCGACCTGGCGCATGCTGCTCGACAGCCCGCGAGCGCACCTGCTGCGCGGCATCCAGTGCCTGTGCGGCGGCGAAGCGCTGCCGGCTGACCTGGCCCAGCGCCTGCTCGATCTGCAAGGCCCGGTATGGAACCTCTACGGGCCGACGGAAACCACCATCTGGTCGGCAGCCCATCGCTTGCACGAGGCGCAGCCGTATGTTGGGCGGCCTATCGCCAATACCTCGCTGTTTATCCTCAATGCCGGGCTTTCCCCCTGCCCGCAGGGCGCGGCCGGCGAGCTGCTGATTGGCGGGGTCGGCCTGGCGCGGGGTTACCACGCGCGTCCGGCACTCACCGCCGAGCGTTTTGTGCCGGACCCGTTTGGCCCGCCAGGCGCACGCCTGTACCGCACCGGCGACCTGGCGCGTTACCGTGAGGACGGCGTGGTCGAGTACATCGGCCGCGTCGACCATCAGGTCAAGGTGCGCGGCTTCCGTATCGAGCTGGGTGAAATCGAAGCCTGCCTGCGGGAGTACCCAGGCGTGCGGGAAGCCGTGGTGCTGGCGGACAACGACCGCTTGATCGCCTACCTGGTGACCACCACGGCGGTGGATTCACAGGCCTGCAAAACCGCGCTGCGCGAGCGGCTGCCGGACTACATGGTGCCGGCGCACGTGTTGCTGCTCGAGCGCCTGCCGCTGACCCCCAACGGCAAGCTCGACCGCAAGGCCTTGCCCAAGGTCGATGCCGGTCAGTGGCACAAGGGCCACCTGGCGCCCGTCACCGCGCGCGAACAACAGGTCGCGGCGATCTGGGCCGAGGTGCTGGAGGTGCCGCAGGTCGGTCTCGACGATCACTTCTTCGAGCTGGGCGGGCATTCCCTGCTGGCCACGCGGGTGGTGTCGCGGGTGCGTCAGGCACTGGCGCTGGAAGTCGCACTCAAGACCCTGTTCGAGCAGCCCCTGCTGGGTGATTTCGTGCGCGCCCTCGGCGAGGAGGGCAGCACCGCACCGGCGCTGCTCAAGGCCGACCGCACGCAACCCTTGCCGCTGTCTTACGCCCAGGAGCGTCAATGGTTCCTCTGGCAACTGGACCCGCAGAGCGCGGCGTACCACATCCCCAGTGCCTTGCGTTTGCACGGCCCATTGAACGAAGCCGCGTTGCAACGCAGTTTCGACACCTTGCTGGCCCGCCATGAAAGCCTGCGCACTCATCTGCGCCAGGAAGCTACGGGGGTGGTGCAGGTCATCGAAGCGGTCGGCCGGATCGCTATCGACCGGGGCGCCTGCGAGTACGCCGACCTCAAGGCCACCGTCGCCGCCGAGGTCGCACGGCCCTTCGATTTACTGCGCGGGCCGCTGTTGCGGGTCACGTTGCTGCGCCTGGCCGAGGACGACCACGTGCTGGTGCTGGTGCAGCACCACATCGTCTCCGATGGCTGGTCGATGCAACTGATGGTCGAAGAGCTGGTGCAGCTGTACGCCGCGTTCAGCCAGGGTCAGACCGCGGATCTGCCGGCGCTGCCGATCCAGTACGCCGACTATGCCGTATGGCAACGCAACTGGATGGAGGCCGGCGAGCAAGCGCGTCAACTGGCCTATTGGCATGAGCAGTTGGGCGGCGAGCAACCGGTGCTGGAGCTGCCGTTCGACTTTCCGCGCCCGGCGCTGCCAAGCCATCGCGGTGCGCGCCTGGGCATCGACCTGGCGCCAGGACTGCTGGAGGGCCTGCGCACCCTGGCCCGCAATGCCGGCGTCACCTTGCCGATGGTGTTGTTGGCGTCCTACCAGGCGCTGTTGCATCGCTACAGCGGCCAGGAAGACGTGCGCGTTGGCGTGCCGGTTGCCAACCGCAACCGCCTGGAGACCGAGGGCCTGATTGGTTTCTTCGTCAACACCCAAGTGCTCAAGGCCGACCTTCACGGGCAGATGAGCGTCGAGCAGCTGCTGCGCCAGGTGCGCCAGCGCTCCCTGGACGCCCAGGCCCATCAGGACCTGCCGTTCGAGCAACTGGTGCAAGCACTGCATCCGGAGCGCAGCCTCAGCCTGAGCCCGTTGTTCCAGGTGCTGTTCAACCACCGTGTAACGTCCGCCGAGCGTCAGTTGCAGCAGCTGACCGACCTGCACATCGAGGTCCTGGGCTGGGATGACGGCGTGGCCCAGTTCGACCTGGCGCTGGACGTGGAAGAAAGCCCGACGGCGCTGCATGCCTCCCTGAGCTATGCCACCGACCTGTTTGCGCCCGCCACCATCGCGCGCATGGCCGGGCATTGGCAGAACCTGTTGCAGGCGATGGTGGCCGATCAGACTCAAACCATCGGCCAGTTGCGCGTGCTGGATCAGCACGAGCAGCAGCACATCCTGCAACTGTGGAACCGCACCGATGCCGGCTACCCGTCCCAGCGGCTGGTGCATGACCTGGTCGCCGACCGTGCCCGGGAGACCCCGGATGCTGTCGCGGTGAAGTTCGATGCGCACACCCTCAGTTACGCAGAACTCGACACCCAGGCCAACCGCCTGGCTCATGCGCTGATCGCCCGTGGCGTCGGCCCGGAAGTGCGCGTGGCGATTGCCATGCCGCGCAGTGCCGAGATCATGGTGGCCTTCCTCGCGGTGTTGAAGGCCGGCGGTGTGTACGTGCCGCTGGATATCGAATACCCGCGTGATCGCCTGCTGTACATGATGCAGGACAGCCGGGCGCAACTGCTGCTCAGCCATACCCGCGCCCTGGCGCAACTGCCGGTTCCCGATGGTCTGGAGACCCTGGCAATTGACTGCAGCGAGCAATGGGCGCACTGCAGTGACCGCTCGCCGAATGTGGCGCTGGACGGCGACAACCTTGCCTACGTGATCTACACCTCCGGTTCCACCGGCATGCCCAAGGGCGTGGCGGTGTCCCACGGGCCACTGGTGGCGCATATCATCGCCACCGGCGAGCGCTATGAAACCCGCCCGGCCGATTGCGAGTTGCACTTCATGTCGTTCGCCTTCGACGGTTCCCACGAGGGTTGGATGCACCCGCTGATCAATGGCGCCAGCGTGCTGATCCGCGACGACAGCCTGTGGCTGCCGGAATACACCTATGAGCAGATGCACCGGCACAACGTGACGATGGCGGTGTTCCCACCGGTGTACCTGCAACAGTTGGCCGAACACGCCGAGCGCGACGGCAATCCTCCAGCCGTTCGGGTGTACTGCTTCGGCGGTGATGCGGTGGCCCAGGCCAGCTACGACCTGGCCTGGCGCGCGCTGAAGCCGACCTACCTGTTCAACGGCTACGGCCCGACAGAAACCGTAGTCACGCCGCTGCTGTGGAAGGCGCGCAAGGGCGACCCGTGCGGCGCCGTCTACGCGCCCATCGGCACGTTGCTCGGCAACCGCAGCGGCTACGTGCTGGATGCGCAGCTCAACCTGCAACCTATCGGCGTGGCCGGCGAGTTGTACCTGGGCGGCGAGGGCGTGGCCCGGGGTTACCTGGAGCGTCCGGCGTTGACCGCCGAACGTTTCGTGCCGGACCCGTTCGGCAAGCCCGGCAGCCGCGTGTATCGCAGCGGCGACTTGACCCGTGGGCGTCCCGATGGCGTGGTGGATTACCTGGGTCGCGTCGACCATCAGGTCAAGATCCGTGGCTT
>NZ_CVTN01000004.1:0-15797 GCF_900004915.1 Pseudomonas sp. 31 R 17 | reverse complement strand
GCGTCCTGCCGGGTTGCCCACGGATTCAAGCCTGCGTTCGGCCAGCGTGGTTTAACGGGGCGCCTGAGATCAAAAGCAAAAGCGCGGCGGCCTTAGAGCCGACCGGTATCTTGTGCCGATCCCGGTGCAAATGTGGGAGGGGGCTTGCCCCCGATGGCGGCCTCTGGGCCGACCAGGATGCCGGGGGCATATCCGCTCCTGCGTTCAGCCAGCATGGTTTGACGGGGCGCCTGAGATCAAAAGCAGATCAAGGCGCCTCGCTTCGCATCGTGGTTACGTTTGGCGCTGCAGCGTTGTGTAGATACCTAGGGTCAGTAGCGAAGCCTGACGGTGGTGCCAAGCGTGCGTTCGCTGCCGGTCATGACGCCGTAGTCACCGGCGCCGAGCAATGAGTACACGGCGCTGATGTACTGGCGGTCGAAGACGTTGCGCACCCAGCCTTCCACTTCCCAGGCACGGTCCTGGCTGCGTAACCCAAGGCGCAGGTTGGTCAGGCCGTAGCCGGGTTGATAGCTGCCTTCGCCGCCTTCTAGGGTGCCGTAGTAGCCGCTCCTGAAGCTGTAGTCGATAGCGCTGTAGGCTTGCAGTCCATACGCAAGCGGGTGGACGTGGTCGAGGCCGGCGCTGAAGCTCCATTGCGGCGCGTTGTAGAGACGATCGCCGCTGAGGTCGCAGTTCCACTGGCCCGAGGCCGGGGGGCAGGGGGCGTTGGGGAAGCTGCGGTAGCGCGCATCGCTCCAGGCCAGGCCCAGGCGTGCGGCGAGTGGGTCGGCGAGTTGCCAGGAGGAATCCAGTTCGATGCCGCGCAGGCGGACTTTGCCGACGTTGATCAGGTTGTCGCGCAGCGGTGGCGCGAACGGCGAGGTCGGCGGGCTGTAGGTGAGCGCCTGGTAGTTGTCGACGTCGGTCTGGTAGACGGCAAGGTCGAGCATGGCGCGCTCTTCCCAGAAGCGCGTCTTCACGCCCAGTTCCAGCGAGGTGGCGCGCTCCGGCTCGAACGTGGGGGCGGCGAACAGGCCGACCACGTCGAAGTTGATCCCGCCGGCCTTGTAGCCCCGCGACGCACTGACATAGCCCATCACCGCATCGTTGAAGCGGTAGCTGGCGCTGAGCAGGCTGGAGAGGCTGTGTTCTTCAATCGAGTCTTCGCGGTAATAATCACCGCCGAGTGCGATGCCACGCAGCAATTGCCCGCCCGCCTGGAAAGCCGGCGGCAATCCATTCAGCGGAGCGAGGTGGCTGACATCGCGCAAGATCCAGCCGTCCTTGCGTTCCTGGCTGTAGCGCAGGCCGCCGGTGAGTTCCAGCCGATCTATCGGACGCCAGGACACCTGACCGAAAACGGCGCGGCTTTCGCCTTTCTGTTCGCCGTCGGAGCGTTGCCGGGCGCCCTCCAGCAGCATGGCCGGCACCTGGTTTGGCGCGGTGAAGATGATGCCATAGTTTTTTTTCAGCGACGCCAGTTGGTCGCCGACGAACCATGGCGCGGCGTCCTTGCCGAATTCGACGTCGATCCTGCGGTCGAGCTGCTGACGCAGGAAATACAGCCCGGCGACATAATCGATGGACGGGCCCGCCGTGCCGGACACACGCCATTCCTGGCTGAACTGCCGGTGACCCAGCGCGGTTGCGGACTCGGCGACCGACAGCGCAGTGCTGTCGCCGTCGCGGGTCGCGCGGTAATCCCAGTCGCGGTAGGCGGTGATGCTGGTAAAACGCGTGGCCGCGTCCAGGTCCTGGTTCAACTCCAATGACACGCCGTTCTGCACGGTCTGCGGACGGCCCGGTGCGTCGACGCGTGTCTCGCGTTGGTAAGGGGAGGGTTCTGCCAGCGCATAGCCAAGGAACCTGGCGCGCTGGCGTGTCTGGGCACTGTAGTGGTTGGCCAACAGCACATTGCCGGCCTCGTTTTGCTCGGCATGGTCGGCGATCAGGCGCGCGCTGAAGTCCGGGTTCGGCGTCCACAGCAATTGCCCGCGCAGGCCCTGGCTGTCGGTGTCGCCGAGGCGCGTGCCATCCTGCAGGTTGCGCACGGAGCCATCAGCCGAACGGTTGAACACGTTGAGGCGCCCGGCCAGTACGTCATCCTGCAGCGGCCCGGAAACCACGCCGCGATATTCGCGCAAACCGTGCTCGCCCTGGCTGGCTTCAAGGCTGGCTTCAGGTTCAAAGGTGGGTGGGCGGGTGATGATGCTCAGCGCGCCGGCGCTGGTGTTCTTGCCGAACAAGGTACCTTGCGGCCCGCGCAGGACTTCGATGCGTTCGATGTCCATCAACTCGGTGAAGGCCATGCCCTGGCGCGCCTGGTAAACGCCATCGACGTAGGTGCCGACGCTGCCTTCCAGGCCATCGTTGTAGGGGGTGGCGCCCAAGCCGCGCAGTCCGAACCCGGCGAAGCGGGCGTCATGACCGGACACCACCAGGCCGGGTACCCGCTGCTGGATGTCCTGAAGCCGATGCAGGCCGGCCTCGTCCAGTTGATCACCATAGAGCACGCTGATTGGCATCGGTACGTCCTGCACCGCTTCCTCGCGGCGCCTGGCGGTGACGGTTGATTCATCCAGCGTGAGCAGGCCGGGGGCTTCCGGTGCGGCATTTGCCGGCGCCCAGGGCAGTGCCACGACACAGCCGAGCCAGAGCAGCGGATAACCTGGACCCGGCATGCTAAACCTCCCTGGCCATCTCGCGACGCACCGTGTCCGGGCAGGCCAGCGCCTTGACCCAGGCCAGCAATGCTCGGCTGTCGGCGGGCTTGAGCAGTACCGCGTCGAACGCCAGGGCATCCGGATAATCCTGCGGCCGGCGTGGCGGGATCGCCGAATACAGCATCACGGGCAGAGGCCCCCAGTGATTGCGCACTTGCCGCAGCAGCTCCCAGCCGTCCATGCCGGGCATCATCTGGTCGCTGATCAGCAGATCGACCGTTTGTGCGGCCAGGCAGGCCAGGGCGGCTTCGCCGTCCGCCGCCAGGCTCACGTCAAACCCATAGCCGGCCAGCAGGTCGTACAGCCATTCGCTGTTCTGCAAGGCGTCATCCACCAGCAGAATATGTTTGCCCCGGCCGTCGAGCGGCGCGGCGTTGTTGTCGACGATGCCCAGTTCCAGATCCTGTTCCCCGGCGCAGTTGAGTCGCAGGCGAAAACTGAAGTGGCTGCCGCCCCGTTCACTGGTGTGTGGTTCGAGCCGGCTGTCCATGCGCGCCAGCAACTGCGTGACAATCGACAAGCCCAGCCCGCTGCCGTCATAGCGCTGTGCATTGCGGCCGCGGCGGAACGGTTGCAGCAGGTGTTCGAACTCATGTGGGTCGATGCCGATACCGGTGTCGATCACGCTGAAGCGCAGCGCCACGCTCTCAGCCGTCGCGCCCGGGTCAGCGCTGACTTCGAACCGGATCTGGCCGTCGCGGGTGAACTTTGCCGCGTTCGCCAGCAGGTTCATGAGGATTTGCCGCAGACGTGTGAAGTCGGCCTCGACCAGTGGCGGCAGGTCATCGGCCAGCCGCGCTTCGAAGGTGTTGCCCTGGCGCGCGGCGAGAAAGCCGGCCTCATCAATGATCTCCTTGAGGAAACCGTACAGGTAACCCGGCGCGAGGGTCAGTTGCATGTGCTCCAGCTCGCCACGGGAAAATTCGAGCATCTCATCGATCAGTTCCAGTTGCTGGCGCGCATTGCGTTCGATCGTGGCTGGATAATCGCGATTCGGCCCGGCGTGCAGCAGGCGCGCATAGTCGATGATGCGTACCAGCGGCGAGCGCAGGTCGTGACTGATCCGCGCCATCAAGGCGCTGCGCGCCGCCAGGGATTCGCGCAACTGCGCGGTGCGCAGCGCCACCGTGCTTTCCAGGCGTTCGTGCTCGGCCTGGCGTTGTTGTTCAAGGCTGGACAGCGCGTGCCTTTCACGGTCGCGGCTGCGCACGACTTCCATGATCAGGGTGCACACCAGCAACGCCACGCCCGCCAACGTGGACGATAAGCTGTATTTGCTGGCCGGCGACTGCCAGGGCAACTGTTCCTGCGGGAAGAACATCCGCATCAGCAATTGGCCCAGCAAGAGTCCCGGCACCAGCCAGGCCATCCAGCTGTAACCCAGGCGTCGGCGCCAGGCCATGCCTAATGTGGCGAGCAGCACGGCATAAAAGCTGATCAGCGACCATTGGACCAGTTGTGCGCCCTGGACCGGATCGACGTTCAGCCACCAGAGTCGGCCCAGAATGCAGCCCGACAGGGGCAACCCATAGCTCCAGCCAATGGCTTTGGGCAGGCGCGATACCTGCAGCAGCACGCGCATGTAGGCCACAAACAGGATGAACGAGATTACGCTGGCGCAGGTCAGCCACTCGCGCGTCCAGCCCAGCGCAGCGGGCCAGTAGACCAGGTAGCCGTTGAGGATGCCGGTCAGCAGGATGTAGCTGAGCACCGCACCCGCATTCACGGTCAGCAACCGGGAGCGCAGGATCCAGCCGACGATCAGGCCGAATGGCACGACCAGCAGGACGATGCCAAGGGTGAGTCCGTCGCTCAGGTAGGTCTGTTGCTGACTGCGCAACAGCGCCGGTTCCGACCACAGTTGCGGCTCCAGCAGCAGTTGGAAATGGCTGGTCACGCGGATGAGCACCGTGACGTGATCCCCGGCGGCCAGCGAGATCGGGAACGCGGGCTGACGCGAGGGGGGCTGGGGCCATTCGATCAAGGGATGGGCGTTGCCGGCACGTGCATCGCTCCAGTGTCCATCGGCGCGCTGGTAGACGCGAATGTCCTCCAGGCGCGGCGCCCCGACCACCAGCAGGCGCGAACACGCCACGTCGCTCGCGTTGGTGAGCTGCACGCGCAACCAGAACGCGGAGCGGCTATAGCCTTGGGTCGGCCAGCCTGGGCGTGGGGTGGCGAAACGCGCTTCGGGCAGTCGAGCAACATCGTCCACGCTCAAGCGGGCCTGGGTATCCTCGAACACATGCAGCGTGGGCATCAGGTCCAGGTGCTCGGCCCGGCACATATCCACGGGGGCGGCGCGCAGCAGGCCTGCGAATAGCAATGCCATTGTCAGCAACAGGCACTGTAGAAACCGCATCAGGCCTGCTCGTTGCCCAGGGAGTGCTGGCGAAACTGACTGGGCGTCATGCCGATGCGCTGGCGGAATGCGGTGGTGAAGTTGCACGCATTGCGAAAGCCCACCAGTTCGGCGACGTCCTGCACGCTCATGGCGCTTTCGCAGAGCAGTGCCTGGCCCCGCCGCAGCCTTGCATCGCGAATGTAGGCGAACACGGTCAGCCCCAGGTGCTCACGGAAAATCGCCGAGAGGCGTTTTTCATGGGTGCCGACTTTTTGTGCCAGGCAGGGCAGGGAGGGTATGTCGTCCAGTTGATGTTCAATCACGCGCATGGCCGCCCTCAACACGATTTCATCGCCTTGCGGTGCTGGCTCGGCCAGGCTGGCCTGAACGGGCGGCGGCGCTCGCCAGGTCAATTGCAGATGAATCCGGATGCGCGCCAGCACTTCCTCGGGAGCGTAGGATTTGGGGATGTAGTCCACCGCGCCCACGGCCAGCCCTTCGAGGCGTTCCAGTGAAGTATTTGCCGATGACAGGAACAGGATCGGCGTATGCCGGGTGGCCGGCGCCTCGCGTAACAGCCTGCACAGGCTGAAGCCGTCCATGTGTGGCATGTGAACATCCAGCACGATCAGGTCCGGACGCAGGGCAAGTGCCCGTTGATAGCCCTGATGGGCATCGCTGGCAACCGAGACGCGCCAGGACTGGGTCTTGAGCAGAATGAGCGTGGCACGGATATCTTCAGGGGCGTCGTCGATCAGCAGAATATGCGGCACCGCGTCCTGCGCAGTCGCTGCCTGCCTGTCGTAGTGGCCATTGTTCATTCGCCAGGTTCTCTTATCTGTTTTGTTGCCGCGACATCGTCAGCGAACCCGGGGGGATTCGCCGGCAGGCCTTCGTTCGAGCGTTGTCTGCCTGCCGGATTGCCGCACTTTAGAGCGTTTTGCAACGATAAGTCACGTCACGCCTTAGCTGGCCTGGGCGGCCAGCGTCCTTTCAACCCGGGAGTCGGCGTTGAAGTCGAGGAGGGAAATAAAGCTGTCCATCAGCGGTGATTGGTTGAGGGTGTTCCAGCCCATGTACAGGCCGATCGATGGGTTGGGGGCGGCGGTCAGCGTAGAGATCCGGCGAAACAGGACCTTGTCGCGCGTGATTGAGTTGGCAATTGACTCAGGCACCAGCGCGACGCCAAAACCACAGGCCACCAAGCCGATCAAGGTCTGGATCTGTGCGGCCTCCTGCACCACCCTGGGATAAAAACCGGCAGCTTCGCACAAGGCGATAAGCTGGCTGTGATAGCCGGGCCCCAAGGCTTCGGGGGTGAATACGAAGTCTTCCCCGGCGAAATCCCGCAGGTCAATCCGGTCCTCCTCAGCCTTGGGGTGATGAACGGGCAGCGCCAGCACGATCTCTTCATTCAGCACGAGACGTGATTCGAAGTTTTGCGCCGAAATCGGCAGCTGGCGCATGAAGGCGATATCCGCTTCTGCGCAGAGGATGGCCTTGGCCTGGCTGGCGGAGGGCATCTCCCGGATGACCAATTGGACCTTGGGGAAGGCCTCGCGAAACTGACGCAAGGTATTGAGCAGCGACTCGTAGCCGGCGATCGATACTGCGGTCACCGTCAGTGTGCCCGCGATCCCTTCGGACACGTGACGGGCACGTTCGATGCCGAGCTCCAGCTCCTTGAGCGTGCTGTAGGCAGCCTTCAGGAACGCACCGCCGGCGGGGGTCAGGTGGACCCCGCGTTTATTGCGGGTGAACAGCCTGAACCCCAGTTTATCTTCCAGCCGATTGATCGCCTGGCTCAACGGCGGCTGGGCCATGTGCAGGCGCAGGGCTGCCTTGTGGAAATGCAACTCTTCAGCCACGGCGATGAACTGGCGCAGCAGGCGGGTTTCGATCATTTCTTCTGTTCCTTCATTGAACTGATCAGCAGGCTTACATGGACTCGACATTAACTTGATATTAATCAGGTATCAACTTTGGCCGCCGTTAGTATTAAACAGGTCCGACAGACATTGTTAGGGTAAAGGGCACTCCAGAGGAAATAGCCAATGAACTTTACCGGAAGAACTGCGATTGTAACGGGCGCGGGTCGGGGGCTCGGCTTTAGTTATGCGCGCCTGTTAGCCACTTTGGGCGCCAACGTCGTGATCAGTGATGTCGGGGCCGATAAGCTCGGCGCAGGGGGCGATGGTTCGATTGCCATGCACGCGGCACACACCCTCAAGGACAAAGGGTTGCGCGTGGTGGGGCACCACGGTGACCTGTCCACCGAACAGGGTTGCCAGCAATTGGTGGAAAAGGCCATCGAGGCATTTGGGCAACTCGATATCCTGATTCACAATGCCGGTTGGGTCGGTTATCAACCCATTGAAGAGGCTGACGCACTGTTTATGGGGCGCGC
Source organism: Pseudomonas sp. 31 R 17 (assembly GCF_900004915.1). Taxonomy (NCBI): domain Bacteria; kingdom Pseudomonadati; phylum Pseudomonadota; class Gammaproteobacteria; order Pseudomonadales; family Pseudomonadaceae; genus Pseudomonas; species Pseudomonas sp. 31 R 17. Next base: position 8,341 of record NZ_CVTN01000004.1, on the reverse strand, counting down.
GGTGGATATCAATATTTATACGCCCGTATGGTTATGTAAGTTTGCCTGGAAATATCTGAAACACTCCACCGCCGCGCGGGTCGTGCTGACGTCTTCCGACCGTGCGATGTATCAGCACTACGCGCAACCGGGCCTGGTGGCGTACGCCGCCGGCAAGATGGCCCAACTGGGCATCATGAACGCGTTGAGTATCGAAGGCGCACCCGTGGGCATCCTGGTCAACGCGGTATCGCCGGTGGCCAAGACGCGTATGTGGGGCGTGACCGAAGCGCCGGAAAACCTCAAGCCCGAATGGGTGGCGCCTGGCGTGGCCTTTCTGGCATCGCAGCAATGCAAGGATTCGGGCTATGTGCTGCGCGCCAGCAACGGCCAGTTCACGGCGACGCGGTTTGTCGAAAACCCGGGTGTCGACTATCCCGTCGATCTGGCCCGCGTCAGAGCCGCCAGTGCCGAGCAGGTTGCGCAACGTTGGAACGAAATCAAGGAGTGTTGAGTATTTCTGCTCAGCATGCGGTGACTTTTCCGAGGTCGAGTTCTCTGTTCTTTGGTTGTGGGATCTTTCGACGTACGTTTTCGTACAACACGTGCTAAAGAAAGAAAAAGCGCGCCGATACAATCGTTGAGGTTTGAGTAAACCAGGTGTTCTGCGGGTTTGCCTTCGTAGTGTGCATTTACACGCCTCTATACGGCCAGGGAAAGGCCCATCTCGGGACTTACACAATGCTCAACAAACTCAGCATTTCGCAAAAGCTCTATGTCAGCTTCTTCATTATTGTGTTGTTGATTGGACTGTTGGTAATAAGCGCTTACCGGGGCTTCGGGCAGGTTGAAGAGGCGACCAGGAGTAACGTTCACAGCTATGAGGTTCTCAGTGGCATTCAGGTAGCGCTAGAACAATTGATCAATATTGAAACCGGCATGCGCGGTTTTGTCATATCGTCAAAAGATGCTTTTCTGGAACCGACGATAGCGGGAGAAAAACGCTTTGGCGAAGTGTTGGCCCTACTGAAAAACCTGACGGCCGATAATGCGCAGCAACAACAACGCCTCGCTGCATTGGGCGACATCCAGAAGCGTTGGGTCGACGAAGATGTCCACCCGATCATTGCCCAGCGCCGAGATTTGACCCAGCGCAATGCACCTGACGAAGAGCTGGGCCAGCGCATTGCATCGGGCGCTGACAAGACCAAGATGGACAGCATGCGCGCTGTGTTATCGCAGATTGCTGACGCCGAGAACAAACTCCTGGATACCAGAACTCAGCAAATGACCGACGCCAAGCATTTTGCGTTGGTGGTCCTGTTTTGCGGCGGCGTTGCAGCGGCGATTCTGTCCGTGATTCTGGCCACGTCTTTGGGCCGAAGCACCACCGCGCGCCTGCAACTGGCGATTGACGCCGCCACGGCGATTGCCAACGGCAGACTCGACACCGTGATCGACACGAGCAGCCATGACGAGTTGCCCAAAGCCTTTGACCGTATGCAGAATCGCCTGCGTGAAATGATTCAACAGATCAGTCAGGCCGCCAGTCAACTGGTCGTGGCTGTGCAGCAAATATCCGGCGCATCCGAGCAGCTTTCCGGCGCCATTCAAGAACAATCGACGTCGGCGTCGATGATGGCGGCCACCGTCGAAGAACTGACGGTCAGTATTCATCACGTCTCCGAAAACGCGGATGAAGCCCACAAGTTGGCGACCCGTTCAGGCCAGCAGTCGAACGACGGTGCGCAGGTCATTGAAAATACCCTGTCCAGCATGATGGGGATTGCCAAGACGGTGCAGCTTTCCTCCACCCAGGTCGCGGGGTTGGGTCAACACTCGGAGCAAATTTCCTCGATCGTCAGTGTCATCCAGGGCATCGCTGATCAGACCAATCTACTGGCACTCAACGCCGCGATTGAGGCGGCCCGCGCGGGTGAGCAAGGTCGTGGGTTCGCGGTGGTAGCCGATGAGGTGCGGCTGCTGGCGCAGAACACTGGCAAGTCGACCAAGGAAATCGCGAGCATGATCGAGAAAATTCAGCTTGGCGTACGCGACACCGTTGAAAGCATGCGCAGCGGCGTTCAGGAAGTGGATCATGGCGTGGAAATGGCGGGTACTGCCGGTCACGCCATTGTCGAGATCCGCGACAGCTCGGACAAAGTCCTGAAGGTGGTCGATCAAATCTCGTTTGCCTTGCGTGAACAAACGGCTGCAAGCCAGGATGTTGCGCGTAATGTCGAGCGCTCAGCGCAGATGGCCGAGCAAAATAATATGTCCGTTCAGGAGTTGCTTAAAACCAGCGGCGGATTAAAAAGCCTCGCCACCAGCCTGCAACTTGAAGTGAGCAAGTTTCAGCTCTAGCGTTAAGCGTTTGCCGTCATGCAGGATGTGCAGCAGTGGAAACTGCCGCAGATCCGGCGGCTGGCCATTGACGAACAACTCCGGGCTGGCCACTGCCATATGTCGTTCCATCACCAGCAATTGACTGCTGCAATGGTTGGCCGCTTCGAGGCCGAAGCGGATGTGGCAGTCGATTTCCGCGAGGCTGTCGTTACCGTGTGCTGCCTGGATAAATGCGGCGCCTGTGAGTTCTTCGCGAGCAAGCTCGCTCCTACAAGGGATTGCGTGTTCCTTGCAGGAACGAGGTTTGCGCGCGAAGGCGTGCTCAAGAACACCAATGTCAGGCGCCCCGTTAAACCACGCTGGCACACCGAGCCCAGGCGAGGTGTCGAGTGGTGGGGCAAGAGCGTTTTGCTTACTTTTGCGCTTTTCAAAAGTGAGCCGCCGTTGGGCGGAACCCTAAGTGGCCGTTACCGCAGAGACGGATATGGACTCGATCTGAATACTTAATTGGGTAAAGCTTTTAAAGCACTAATTGCCATTCAAGGGGTTTGCCGCTGGTGCTTCTTCATACGGTAAGCAAATTGAGCACGGCTGAGCCCCACGAGTCTGGCGGCCGCAGCCAGGTTGCCGGCGCTTTGTTGCAACGCTTCAGTGATCAGGCGCGATTCAAGGCCTTCGATGGAAACTCCCTGGTCCAACGAGTCGAGGGTACCCAGCAGCGTCGAGCGCGGCGCCTGCGCGGTATTTGACAGGCCGCCCTGGTCGTCGAGGCCATAGGGCTCGGCGGGCATCGGTTCGTTGCGAAACAGATGCACCAGGTCAATGGCCTGGCCTTCATCGCTTGCAATCAGGCCGCGTTCGATGAGGTTTTGCAGTTCGCGCACATTGCCCGCGAAGTCGTAGCGCAGCAACGTCTTCAGGGCGCGCATGGTCAGGCCTGCCGGGGTCCGGGCGTAGTCCTGGCAGAAGCGCGTCAGGAACGCATTGATCAGCAGCGGGATGTCGTCCCGGCGTTCACGCAGCGGGGGCAGGGCGATGGGGTATACATTCAGCCGGTAGAACAGGTCTTCGCGAAAGCTTCCGTCTGCCACCGCTTTACGCAGGTCGATATTGGTGGCGGCCACCACGCGCACATCCACCTTGATCCCGCGCACCCCGCCGACCCGTTCGATTTCCCGTTCCTGCAAGGCTCGCAGCAACTTGCTTTGCCCGGGCAGGCTGAGGCTGGTGATTTCATCCAGGAACAGGGTGCCACCCTGGGCCCGTTCGAACCGCCCGGGGCGCGAGTGCGTCGCGCCGGTGTAGGCGCCGCGTTCGACACCGAAGAGTTCGGCCTCCACCAGGTTATCCGGGATGGCGGCGCAATTGAGTGCCACAAACGGGCTGTCATGGCGACGACTGAGCTGGTGCAGTTGGCGCGCAAACATCTCCTTGCCCACGCCGGACTCACCGCTGATCAACACCGTTGCCGGGGTCAGCGCGACCCGTTGCAGCGCTTGCATCGCCGCGTTGAACGCGGCACTGGCGCCCACCAACGGTTGCGGCTGGCGGGTTCCGCCACTGCTGGCGACGGGGCCTGCGAGCGTGGGGGGAGCAGGGCCAGTGACGGCCTGGGACACATTCAGGTAGCGCAGGTCCTGCTCGACATCCCCCCATTGCTCGGCGGTCTTGCCAATCACGCGGCAACGGCGATGGCCCATGCCACGGCATTCCACTTCGCGGAAAATCACCATTTGCCCGAAGAGACCACTGACGAAGCCGATGGCATAGCCGGTTTCGGTCCAGCACACCGGGTCCTGGCCGATGCCGTAGGCCCCCACATGTTCATCGGCTTCGCACGAGTGGTGCCAAAGAAACTCCCCTTCATAGAACCCCGAGTCGGCATCGAACTTGAAGTGCAGCGGTTCGACCTTGGTCATGCCTTCCAGGGTGTGCAGATGAGTCCCGGCGCGAAACACCGCGGCGGCATCGGCCTGTGGCCAGCGCTCGCGGATCAAGCGCGCATCCCGTGCGCCGGAGGCATAACCGGTGCGGGTGAACAGGCCCCGGGCCTGGTCCAGTCCCAGGCGCTCGATGACCTCGGCGCGCAGGGCGCCGAACGACGAACTGTGCAGCAATAACATACGTTGATCGTTGAGCCAGATGCGCCCGTCTTCGGGGGAAAAGAACAGGCAGTCGGCCAGTTCCGCCGTGGTGGGCGAGCTGCTGTCACTGAGTTGGCGACTGTCGCCGCGCGGAGGGTAGGGCGCGGTGGCCATCCGGTCGTCGGGCAGCGCGCTGTGGGGATTAGTCATTGTTATGCCCCTGCAAAGCGAGTGATCGATATGAGCAACTGCTCAGATAGTTATAAAACATAACCTTATCAATTGAACAAGTGGCAGAGCCCGGGTTTTTTGCCGGTGAACGCCCCAGGCGTGTGAACGCTGCATGGCAGGCCTCGACCCAGAGCCCTCGCCGGTTTATGTACGCGCCGTTGGGTGCAAGCGGCACAGCCTTTGCTCCAGACCGGATGCGGCGTGTGCACCCTGTGCAGACGATGACAATTACAAGAACCGGAGTTGCCAATGCCAGTGTCTGAGACCACCCTCTTTCTACAGCGGGCCATCGCGTCCGAATGCCTGTTCAACGGCGACTGGATTCCCGTTTCGGGATCTGTGATTGACGTGATTGAACCCGCCACCGGCGAACCCCTGATGCGCTGCGCCATGGCCAATGCGGCCGACATCGCCATCGCCTGCCGCAGCGCGGCCCTGGCGCAGCCTGCCTGGGCTGCGTTGGGCCCACGGGAGCGCGCCGAGGTATTTCGCAGAGCGGCGGACCTGGCCCAGCGGTCCTTCGCCGAGCTGGCGCTGTACGTCGCCCGGGAAACCGGCGGCGCGTTGTTCAAGGGCGAGCACGAAGTGCGTGAAGCGATTGTGCTGCTGCATCAGGCAGCGGGGCTGTTGTCCCAACCTCACGGGGTGGTGCTGCCCAGTGCAGCAGGCCGACTGTCCTATGCACGGCGCCAGCCCCACGGCGTGGTCGGGGTGATTTCACCGTTCAACTTCCCGCTGGTGCTGTCACTGCGTTCAGTGGCCCCGGCGCTGGCGGCGGGCAATGCCGTGGTGCTCAAACCCGACCCACAGACTCCGGTCAGCGGCGGTTTTCTCGTTGCCCGGCTGTTCGAAGAGGCGGGCTTGCCCAAGGGCCTGCTGCAGGTGTTGCCCGGCGCGGCGCCGGCGGGGGAAGCGCTGTGCCGCGATCCGAATGTGCGGATGATTGCATTCACCGGGTCCACGGCGGCGGGGCGCAAAGTCGCTGAAGTGGCCGGTCGACACCTGAAAAAGGTTGCACTGGAGCTGGGCGGGAAAAACCCGCTGATCATTCTCGAAGACGCCGACCTCGACCTGGCCGCGAGCAATGCAGCCTGGGGCGCCTGGCTGCATCAGGGGCAAATCTGCATGGCGACCGGGCTGATTCTCGTGCATCAATCCATCGCCGAAAGCCTCACCCGCAAGTTGGTGGACAAGGCGCGGGCGCTCACTGTGGGCAATGCCGCCCAGGGTGAAGCGGCGCTCGGCCCGTTGATCAACCAACGGCAACTGCAGCGCGTGCACGAGATCGTCAGTGACAGCGTACAGGCCGGCGCACGGCTGGAGGCGGGCGGCGACTATGACCGGTTGTTCTACCAGCCCACCGTGCTCAGTGGCGTACGTCCGGGGATGCGCGCCTTTGAGGAAGAGCTGTTCGGCCCGGTGGCCACGGTGGTCAGTTTCTCCACCGACGAGGAAGCGATCGAACTGGCCAACCGCACGGAGTACGGCCTTTCGGCCGCCATCATCTCGCCGTCGGTCGGGCGCGCCATGGCCATCGGTGAGCGGCTGGACTGCGGTCTGCTGCACATCAACGACCAGACCGTGGCCGACGAATGCATCAACCCGTTCGGCGGGCGCGGTGCCTCCGGCAATGGCGGCAGCGTCGGCGGGCCGGCCGACTGGGACGAGTACAGCCAGTGGCAGTGGGTCACGGTGAAAAATACGCCGCCTGTCTATCCATTCTGAGCCGTGGCCGTTCCGGGCCCTGGCGCATCGCTTTGATACACCCATGCCTATACAAAAATAAGAGGGCTTGAACATGAACCTGCACAACAAAACCCTGATTGTCACCGGTGTCGCTTCCGGCATTGGCGCCGAACTGGCGCGGCTCGCGCGTTTCCAGGGTGCCACGGTGATCGGCGTTGATCGCCATGAACCGCAACTGACCCTGGATGACTTCTTCCAGGCTGACCTGGGCCACCCGGCCAGCATTGATGCCCTGGTGGCGCGCCTGCCCGCGCGGGTCGACGGGCTATGCAACATCGCCGGGGTGCCCGGTACGGCGCCCGCGCAAGCGGTGGCCACGGTCAATTACCTGGGGCTGCGGCACCTGACTCAAGCGCTGCTGCCACGCATGCCGGCGGGCGGCAGCATCGTCAATGTCGCCTCGGTGCTTGGCGCGCAATGGCCGCAACGGCTGGAGCTGCACAAGGCCCTGGCCGCGACGTCCAGCTTCGAGGCCGGGCAGCAGTGGCTGGCGGCCAATCCGGTGGAGCAGGCCAGCTGTTATCAATACTTCAAGGAAGCGCTGATCGTGTGGAGCTTCCAGCAATCCCAGGGCTGGTTTCGCGATCACTCGGTGCGTATCAACTGCGTGGCGCCGGGGCCGGTGTTTACCCCGATTCTCGGCGATTTCGTCAGCATGCTCGGGCCGCAGCGGGTGGCCGAGGACAGCCGGCGCATGACCCGTCCAGCCCTGGCCGATGAGGTGGCGGCGGTGATTGCCTTCCTCTGCTCGGACGCTTCGCGCTGGGTCAACGGGGTCAATCTGCCGGTGGATGGTGGGTTGGCCGCCACCTACGTGTAGGGCCTGCTACAGCGATAAATCCCGGTGCGGCCCCTCCGTGCCGGGAGTCTTGAACAACAACAAAAATACAGGACATACAAGATGCTCAAGCCTATCTTGCGGACGGTTGCAGCCACCACGTTTGTCGCACTGTCACCGATTTCACATGCTTATGACCTGCCCGGACTCAACCTGGGCACCACCAGTTTCTACGACGGCTCACCGGCCCCGGCGGGGCCCGGCTGGTACCTGGAGGAATACCTGACGTACTCCCGAGCGAGCCGTTTCAACGATGCCCACGGCAACAAGCTGGCGTTGCCCAGGCAGGACGTGGAAGTGGTGGCGCCCACCACGCAGATCATCTACGTCGGCCAACCCCTGGCCAATGGCGCGATGCCGGGATTCACCCTGATCAACACCTCCCTGGCCCATGTGAATGTCGACGATGGGTTGAACAATGCGGCGCTGAGTTCCCGTGCCGGCTTCGGTGATCTGACGGTCGGTGCCTTCCTGCAGCTGCCGACCCTGAGCCGCGCCGATGGCAGCCCGCTGTTGACCCAGCGTGTGGAGGCTGATGTGTCGATCCCGGTGGGAGCCTATGACCGCAATCGTTCGATCAACCCCGGCAGCAACTTCTGGTCATTCAACCCGTATTACGCGGCGACGTACTGGTTCAGCCCGAAATGGTCGGCGAGCGGGCGTTTCATGTACCTGTGGAATGGCAAGAATGACGACCCGCAGGCAGGCTTCGGGGATGTTTCCGATACCCAGGCCGGGCAGGCATTGCATGCCAATCTGACGCTGCAATATGCCTTGAACCAGCAACTGAGCGTGGGGGTCAACGGCTACTGGTTGAAGCAGATCACTGATACCCGGGTCGACGGACACGCCGTGAGCGGACGCCGGGAGAAGGTCTGGGCCATCGGCCCAGGCCTGGTCTATGCGTTCAGCAAGGAAGAGGTGCTATCGGTAAACGCCTACTTTGAACAGCAGGCGCAGAACCGCACCGAGGGCAACAAACTGGTGCTCAATTGGCTGCATAAGTTCTAGTGGGCGCCGTACGCACCATCACGCTGATGATGGTCAGTGCGGCAATCACCACTCCGGGGGACGTCGCCAGCAGTACCCCGGCGGTGCCGGCGCCGGCGGCAAGGAG
>NZ_CVTN01000028.1:0-7208 GCF_900004915.1 Pseudomonas sp. 31 R 17 | reverse complement strand
GAGCGCTATGAAACCCGCCCGGCCGATTGCGAGTTGCACTTCATGTCGTTCGCCTTCGACGGTTCCCACGAGGGTTGGATGCACCCGCTGATCAATGGCGCCAGCGTGCTGATCCGCGACGACAGCCTGTGGCTGCCGGAATACACCTATGAGCAGATGCACCGGCACAACGTGACGATGGCGGTGTTCCCACCGGTGTACCTGCAACAGTTGGCCGAACACGCCGAGCGCGACGGCAATCCTCCAGCCGTTCGGGTGTACTGCTTCGGCGGTGATGCGGTGGCCCAGGCCAGCTACGACCTGGCCTGGCGCGCGCTGAAGCCGACCTACCTGTTCAACGGCTACGGCCCGACAGAAACCGTAGTCACGCCGCTGCTGTGGAAGGCGCGCAAGGGCGACCCGTGCGGCGCCGTCTACGCGCCCATCGGCACGTTGCTCGGCAACCGCAGCGGCTACGTGCTGGATGCGCAGCTCAACCTGCAACCTATCGGCGTGGCCGGCGAGTTGTACCTGGGCGGCGAGGGCGTGGCCCGGGGTTACCTGGAGCGTCCGGCGTTGACCGCCGAACGTTTCGTGCCGGACCCGTTCGGCAAGCCCGGCAGCCGCGTGTATCGCAGCGGCGACTTGACCCGTGGGCGTCCCGATGGCGTGGTGGATTACCTGGGTCGCGTCGACCATCAGGTCAAGATCCGTGGCTTTCGTATCGAACTGGGTGAAATTGAAGCGCGCCTGCGCGAACAGGACAGCGTCGGCGAAACCGTGGTGGTGGCCCAGGAAGGTCCGACCGGCAAGCAGTTGGTGGCCTACGTGGTGCCGGCCGATGCGACCCTGGCCGACCAGGCCGAATTCCGCGACAGCTTGCGTCGCGCCCTGAAAAGCGGCCTGCCGGACTACATGGTGCCGGCGCACTTCGTATTCCTCGCACAGATGCCGCTGACCCCCAACGGCAAGCTCGACCGCAAGGGCCTGCCGTTGCCGGATGCCAGCCAGATGCAGCAACAGTACGTGGCGCCGCACACCGAACTGGAGCAGCAGATCGCCGCGATCTGGGCCGACGTGCTGCACCTGGCGCAAGTGGGCCTGAACGACAACTTCTTCGAAGTGGGCGGGCATTCCCTGCTGGCCATCCAGATCACCTCGCGGGTGCAGGCCGAGCTGGGCCTGGACGTCCCGCTGATGGAACTGTTCCAGACCGAATCACTGCGCGCCTACGTACAGGCCGCAGCCACTTTCCGCGCCGGCAGCGTGGAAGATTTTGATGATCTTCGTGACTTTTTGAGCGAACTAGAGGCGATTTGAACCATGCTTTCCAACCCTAACATCGACCTGGTGTCGCGCTTTCTTCGCTTGCCTCTGGAACAGCGCCAGCAGTTTTATCAGCGTCTGCAAAGCCGGGGCATGAGTTTCGCTCAACTGCCGATTGCTGCAATCCGTGAGGACGGCCAACGCCTGCCGCTGTCCTATGCCCAGGAGCGCCAGTGGTTTCTCTGGCAGTTGGACCCCGGCAGCGCCACTTACCACATCCCCGGCGCCTTGCGCCTGCACGGTCGCTTGGACCTGGCGGCACTGCAGCGCAGCTTCGACAGCCTGCTGGCCCGACACGAGAGCCTGCGCACCCAACTGGTCGAGGAGGGCGAGCACTTGTGGCAGGCTGTGCTGCCCCAGGCCCGGGTCGAGATTCAACACGCGCAGATCGACGAAGCGCAGTTGATGGCACGGGTGGAAGCGGAGGTGGCGCGGCCGTTCGATCTGCACCAGGCTCCGCTGCTGCGCGTGACCTTGCTGCAACTGGCTGAAGATGACCATGTGCTGGTAATGGTGCAGCACCACATCGTTTCCGACGGCTGGTCAATGCAGGTGATGGTCCAGGAGCTGGTGCAGCTGTATGCCGCCTACAGCCTGGGCCAGGACCTGCAACTGCCGCAGTTGCCGATTCAGTACGCCGACTACGCCCTGTGGCAGCGCGGCTGGATGGAAGCGGGAGAGCGCGCGCGGCAACTGGCTTATTGGCAGGCGCTGCTGGGCGGTGAACAGCCGGTGCTGGAACTGCCGCTGGACCGTCCGCGCCCGGCGCAGCAAAGCCATCGCGGCGCGAGCCTGGAGCTGCATCTACAGCCCGAACTGGTCGCCGGTCTCAAGCGCCTGGCGCAGCAAGAAGGCGTCACCCCATTCATGCTGCTGCTCGCGTCCTTCCAGACCTTGTTGTACCGCTACAGCGGGCAGTCGGATATCCGCGTCGGCGTGCCGATTGCCAACCGCAACCGCGTCGAAACCGAGGGGTTGATCGGGTTTTTCGTCAACACCCAAGTGCTCAAGGCTGACCTGGACGGGCAGATGAGCTTTGTCGAGTTGCTGCAACAGACCAAGCGCCGCGCCCTGGAAGCCCAGGCCCACCAGGACCTGCCGTTCGAGCAATTGGTGATGGCGCTCTCGCCTGAGCGCAGCCTGAGCCACAACCCGTTGTTCCAGGTGATGTTCAACCATCAGACCGACGCCCAGGGCGGGCGCGACGGCCGGCAACTGCCTGGCCTGCGCGTGGTGGAGCTGGACTGGGACAGCCAGACCACGCATTTCGACCTGAGCCTGGATACCCATGAGTCGGCCGAAGGGCTGTGGGCGGCGTTGAATTACGCCACCGATTTGTTCGACGCAGCGACCATCGAGCGCCTGGCGCAGCACTGGCAGCAGTTGCTGCAGACCGTCGTCAGCGATCCGCGCAGGCGTCTGGCCGAGCTTTCGCTGCTGGATGCTACCGAGCAGCAACGCATGCTTCAGGACTGGAACGCTCCGTCCTGTGCCCGTCAATTGCAAGGTGTACACCTGCGGTTCGAAGACCAGGCCGCCGCGCAGCCTGAACGCCAGGCCCTGGCCCTGGACGACCAGGCCCTCAGCTATGGCGAACTGAACTGCCAGGCCAACCGCCTGGCGCACTACTTGATCGCCCAGGGCATCGGCCCCCAAGCCTTGGTCGGGATCGCCGTGGAGCGCTCCTTTTCCATGGTGGTCAGCTTGCTGGCGGTGCTCAAGACCGGCGCGGCCTATGTGCCGCTGGACCCTGAGTACCCCCGCGAGCGTCTGGTGCACATGCTCGAGGACAGCGATGTGCGCCTGGTGCTGACCCAGTCGCACCTGCGTGATCGCCTGCCATTGCCGGCACACGTGGCAGTCGTGGAAATCGACGTCGCCCAGGCGCAGTTGACGCTGTGTGACGGACACAATCCACCGGCTGTTTTCGAACCGCACAGCCTGGCCTACGTGATCTACACCTCGGGTTCCACCGGCAAACCCAAGGGCGTGGCCATCAGCCATGGCGCATTGAGCGAGTTCGCCGGCATCGCCGCCGACTATTCGCAACTGGTCGCGCAAGACCGGGTATTGCAGTTCGCCACCCTGAATTTTGACGGCTTCGTCGAGCAGTTGTACCCGGCCCTGACCCTCGGTGCCACGGTGGTGCTGCGTGGCCCGCAACTGTGGGACGGTGCCGAGTTGTATCGGCAGATCATCGAGCAGGGCATCACCCTGGCCGACTTGCCGACCGCCTACTGGAAACTGTTCTTGCAGGATTGCCTGGCGGCGGGGGCGCGGCCTTACGGGGCGTTGCGCCAGATGCATATCGGCGGCGAAGCCATGCCCCTCGACGGCCCGTTGTTGTGGCAACGGGCGGGCCTGGGCCATGTGCGGCTGCTCAATACCTACGGGCCGACCGAGGCCACCGTGGTCTCCAGCGTGCTGGACTGCACCGACCCCGACGTAATCGGCGGCGTCACCGCCAGCCCCATCGGCCGCGCGCTACCCGGGCGTGGGCTGTATGTGTTGGATCGCGACCTGAACCTGCTGCCTGTCGGCGCCGTGGGCGAACTCTACATCGCCAGCGCCAGCGGCCTGGCCAGCGCTTATCTGCGGCGCCCGAGCCTGACCGCCGAGCGTTTTGTCGCCAACCCGTTCAGTGCCTGCGGCGAGCGGCTTTATCGCAGCGGCGACCTGGCGCGTTATCGCGACGACGGGGTGGTGGAGTATGTCGGGCGGGTCGACCATCAAGTGAAAGTGCGCGGCTTCCGCATCGAACTGGGCGAGATCGAAACCGTGCTGCTGGCCCAGGACGGCGTGCGCGAAGCGCTGGTGCTGGCTGTCGACAACCAACTGCTGGCCTACCTGGTGCCCGCGCAACCGTCGAGTGAAGCCGAACGCTTGATGAACACCCTGCGCGAACAGCTGCCGGACTACATGGTGCCGGCGCACCTGATCTTCCTCGAGCGCATGCCGCTCAACCCCAACGGCAAGCTGGACCGCCAGGCACTGCCCAAACCGGACGCCAGCACGGCGCTCCAGAACTGGCAGGCGCCGGTCACCGCGTTGCAACAGCAGATCGCTGCGATCTGGGCCGATATTCTCGGTGCCGACAACGTCGGTTTGAACCAGCACTTCTTTGAACTGGGCGGGCATTCGCTGCTGGCGATGCAAGTGGTGTCGCGCATTCGCCAGACGCTGCAGCGCGAGGTGCCGCTCAAGGCCTTGTTCGAACACCCACGGCTGGACGCATTTGTCGCGGCACTGCAGGCCCAGGACAACCTGGCGCCCAGCGCACCGCCGTTGCTGCCGGTCGGGCGCGAGCACGCCTTGCCGCTGTCGTATGCCCAGGAGCGTCAGTGGTTTCTCTGGCAATTGGAGCCGCACAGCGCCGCCTACCACATCCCCAGTGCGTTGCGCCTGAAAGGGCAACTGGACCTGGGCGCGTTGCAGCGCAGTTTCGATACGTTGCTGGCCCGGCATGAAAGCCTGCGCACCTGCCTGCGCCAGGAGCATGAGCGTGCAGTGCAAGTGATCGCGCCATCGGCGTCGCTGCAGATCGCTCACGCCGATGTCGACGAGGCTGAACTCCAGGCGCAGGTCGAGGCGCAGATCGCGCAGCCGTTCGACCTGGAACACGGCCCGTTGCTGCGTGTGTCGCTGCTGCGCGTGGCTGCTGATGAGCATGTGCTGGTGCTGGTGCAGCACCACATCGTCTCCGATGGCTGGTCGATGCAGGTGATGGTCGAAGAACTGGTGCAGCTCTATGCGGGCTACAGCCAGGGCGAGGAAGTGCAGCTGCCGGCGTTGCCGATCCAATATGCCGACTATGCCGTGTGGCAGCGCAATTGGATGGAGGCGGGCGAGAAGGACCGTCAGCTGGCGTACTGGCGCGAAATGCTCGGCGGCGAGCAAAGTGTGCTGGAATTGCCGTTCGACCACCCGCGTCCCGCCGTGCAAAGCCATCGCGGCGCACGCCTGGCCTTCGAACTGGACCCCGAGCTGAGCCAACAGCTCAAGGCCTTGGCCCGGCAACAGGGCGTGACCCTGTTCATGTTGCTGCTGGCGTCGTTCCAGACCCTGCTGCACCGCTACAGCGGCCAGGAAGAAATCCGCGTCGGGGTGCCCATCGCCAACCGCAACCGCAGCGAAACCGAGCGGCTGATCGGCTTCTTCGTCAATACCCAGGTCCTCAAGGCGGACCTGCACGGCCAGATGAGCGTCGAGCAGTTGCTGCAACAAACCAGGCAACGCGCGCTTGAGGCCCAGGCCCATCAGGACCTGCCGTTCGAACAGTTGGTGGAAGCCCTGCAACCGGAACGCAGCCTGAGCCACAATCCGTTGTTCCAGGTGATGTTCAACCACCAGACCGACGTCGGCCAGGCCCAGGTCCAGCAGCACCTGCCGCACCTGCTGGTCCAGGGGCTGGAATGGCAAAGCAAGACCGCGCATTTCGACCTCGACCTGGACATTCAGGAGTCCACCGAAGGCATCTGGGCCACCCTGGGTTATGCCCAGGACCTGTTCGAAGCCGGCACCGTGCAACGCATGACGCGCCACTGGCAGAACCTGCTGCAGGGCATGGTCGCCAACCCTCGGCAATCGCTCGGCCAGTTGAACCTGCTGGACGCCGCCGAGCAGCAACACATCCTGCAACTGTGGGACCGCAGCGCCTCCGGTTTCTCGGCCCGGCGTCTGGTGCATGAACGGGTGGCCGACCGTGCCCGGGAAACTCCGGATGCGGTGGCGGTGAAGTTCGCCGACGAGCAGCTCACTTACGGCGAGCTGGATCGCCAGGCCAACCGCCTGGCCCACGCGCTGATCGCCCGTGGCGTCGGCCCGGAAGTGCGCGTGGCGATTGCCATGCCGCGCAGTGCCGAGATCATGGTGGCGTTCCTCGCGGTGCTGAAGGCCGGTGGCGTGTACGTGCCGCTGGATATCGAATACCCGCGTGATCGCCTGCTGTACATGATGCAGGACAGCCGCTCGCGGTTGCTGCTGACCCACTCGACCGTGCAACAGCGCCTGCCGATTCCGCAAGGCCTGCAAGCCCTGGCAGTGGATCAACTGCAGGACTGGTCCGATGACAACTACACGGCGCCGAACGTAGCACTGGACGGCGACAACCTCGCCTACGTGATCTACACCTCCGGTTCCACCGGCATGCCCAAGGGCGTGGCGGTGTCCCACGGGCCACTGGTGGCGCACATCATCGCCACCGGTGAGCGCTATGAAACCCGCCCGGCCGATTGCGAGTTGCACTTCATGTCGTTCGCCTTCGACGGTTCCCACGAGGGTTGGATGCACCCGCTGATCAATGGCGCCAGCGTGCTGATCCGCGACGACAGCCTGTGGCTGCCGGAATACACCTATGAGCAGATGCACCGGCACAACGTGACGATGGCGGTGTTCCCACCGGTGTACCTGCAACAGTTGGCCGAACACGCCGAGCGCGACGGCAATCCTCCAGCCGTTCGGGTGTACTGCTTCGGCGGTGATGCGGTGGCCCAGGCCAGCTACGACCTGGCCTGGCGCGCGCTGAAGCCGACCTACCTGTTCAACGGCTACGGCCCGACAGAAACCGTAGTCACGCCGCTGCTGTGGAAGGCGCGCAAGGGCGACCCGTGCGGCGCCGTCTACGCGCCCATCGGCACGTTGCTCGGCAACCGCAGCGGCTACGTGCTGGATGCGCAGCTCAACCTGCAACCTATCGGCGTGGCCGGCGAGTTGTACCTGGGCGGCGAGGGCGTGGCCCGGGGTTACCTGGAGCGTCCGGCGTTGACCGCCGAACGTTTCGTGCCGGACCCGTTCGGCAAGCCCGGCAGCCGCGTGTATCGCAGCGGCGACTTGACCCGTGGGCGTCCCGATGGCGTGGTGGATTACCTGGGTCGCGTCGACCATCAGGTCAAGATCCGTGGCTT
>NZ_CVTN01000025.1:0-16356 GCF_900004915.1 Pseudomonas sp. 31 R 17 | reverse complement strand
CCCAGCTCAACGACCTGCTCAAGGCCATCACCGACTACTACCTCGGCAAAGGCCGCGTCACCAGCCGCGCCTACCTGCCGCAGCAGGACCTCTCCACCGGCCACCTGCAAGTGCTGGTGGTGGAAGGCAAGCTCGAAGCCTTGCGCAGCGCCGAAGGCAGCACCGTGACCGAACGCGAATTGGCCATGGCCTTTCCCGGCAAGGTCGGCGAAGCGCTGAACCTGCGCGAAATCGAGCAACTGGTGGACCAGCTCAACCGCCTGCCGTCCAAACAAGCGCAAATGGAATTGACCCCCGGCAAGCAAGTCGGCGGCAGCGACGTGGTGGTCAAGAACACCGCGCAAAAGCCCTGGCGCGCCAGCCTGTCGCGCAATAACGACGGCCAGAAAAGCACCGGCGAACAGCAATGGGGCGCCGGCCTTGAGTGGGACAGCCCACTGGGTCTGGGCGACCAGTTGATTCTGCGCGGCGGCCATGACGCCATCAGCGACCACCAGAAAACCTCGAAAAACACCATGCTCTACTACAACGTGCCGTGGGGCTGGTGGAACTTCAGTTACACCTACAGCGAGAGCGACTACCGCACCTTCGGCGTGACCGATGACTTCAAATACAAGCAGGACGGCGACAACCAGAACCACCAACTGCGCGCCGAACGAGTGATCCACCGCGATGACGTGAGCAAGACCTCGGTCAACGTCGGCCTGGCGCACCTGCGCACCAACAACTACATCCTCGACGTGCGCACCGCGCCCAGCAGCAACCGCCTCAGCGAACTGCAATTGGGCGTCAACCACGGTCGGCGTATCGGCACGGCCTTCGTCAACCTGGACCTGGGCATGCAAAACGGTATCGGCCTGCTCGACGCCCAGTCCCAGGACGAGCGCGACGCCTTCGGCCGCCGCCAGCCGAACTCGCGCTACCGCAAATACACCGCCACCGTCAGCTACCTGCAACCGTTCAGCCTGTGGGGCGAGTCGTTCAGCTTCAGCAGCCTGGCCACCGGCCAACGCAGTGAAGACCCGCTGTTCTCGCCCCAGCGCATGAGCCTCGGCGGCTCGGCTTCGGTGCGCGGTTTCAAGGACCAGTTGCTGACCGGCGACAGCGGCGGCTACTGGCGCAACGAAGTGCGCTGGGCGCGCCCGGTGACCCTCGACTGGATGCGTCCGGCCTTCTTCGAATACGGCGCCAGCGTCGGCTACGACCAGGGCGTGATCCGCAACGACCGCTACAACGACAACGTTCATGGCCGCGTGTCCAGCAACTCCCTGGAGCTGTTCGCCCGAGGCAAGAACGTCAGCACCAGCGTGACCTTTGCCCACTCGCTGGAAAGACCCGGAGTCGTCACCGAGCGCGAAGCGCCGATCTACTTCCGCCTGGATTTGTTCCTGTAATTCAACGTTGCGCCGCAGCGAGAAACTGAAAATGGACGTTCGACAATTTGCCTTCCTGGCCCGCCAACCTTCCGCCGCCCTGAAGCCGCGAAACGCGTTCTTCGGCCTGCCCAAACGCGGGCTGGCGCTGATCCTTGCCAATGCGCTGTTCTGGCAACCGCTGCTGGCCCAGGCCGAGGGCATCGTGGTCAGTGCGCCGGGTACCACGGTGGGCGCAGCGGGCAATGGCGTGCCGGTGGTGAACATCGCCACGCCCAACGGCGCAGGCTTGTCCCATAACCAGTTTCAGCAGTACAACGTCGGCCTCAACGGCGTGATTCTCAACAACGCCAACGGCGCGCTGCAAAACACCCAACTGGGCGGGATCATTGTCGGCAACCCCAACCTCAAGGGCGGCGCGGCCAGCGTCATCCTCAACGAAGTCAACGGCGGCAGCGCCAGCCAGTTGCGCGGTTATACCGAAGTGGCGGGGCAGTCGGCCAAGGTCATCGTGGCCAACCCGTACGGCGTGACCTGCGCCGGTTGCGGCTTCATCAACACCCCCAACGTCACCCTCACCACCGGCAAACCCATCATCGACCCCACCGGCCAGCTGAAAAGCTACCAGGTCGATGGCGGCGCGGTGACCATCGATGGCGAAGGCCTGAACGCCAGCAACATCGACCGCTTCGACATCATCACCCGCTCGGCCAAGATCAACGCACAAATCAACGCCCGCGAACTCAACGTCATCGCCGGGCGCAACGACGTCGATGCACAAAGCCTGAAAACCACCGCCCGCGCCGATGACGGCAGCGCCAAACCCGAGCTGGCGATCGACTCGTCGGCCCTGGGCGGCATGTACGCCGGCGCGATCAAACTGGTGGGCACCGAGGCCGGTGTGGGCGTGAAGCTCGACGGTACCCTGGCGGCCAGTGGTGGGGATATCCAGCTTGATGCCAATGGGCGCCTGAGCATGGTCAATGCCAAGGCCAGCGAAGCGGTGGTGATCAAGGCCGACCAGCTTGACGCCACGGGCGCGGTGTATGCCGGTACCCGAATCGATGCGCAAACCACCACAGGCTTGAGCAACCAGAAAAGCCTCGCCGCGCGCGACAGCATCAGCCTGACCAGCAGCGGGCAGGTGATCAACAACGGCATCATCGAGGCCGGCGTGAATGCCGATGAAAGCCGCAATACCAACGGCGACGTCAACCTGACGGCGGCGAGCCTGAAAAACAGCCAAAGCGTGGTTGCCAGTCGCACCCTGACGGTCGCCGCTGCACAAACTCTGGATAACCAGGGTGGCACCTTGAGCGGTGTGAAAACCGTGGCCAGCGCAGGCCAGTTCGATAACCGGGGCGGCCGGGTTCTGGGGGCCGACGCGCTCAAGGTCAATGCCACCGGCCTGGATAACCGAGCGGCTGGCCTGGTGCACAGTGATAACAGCACCGACGTCACGGTGACGGCTGCGCTGGATAACCGCAACGGCCGAGTAATAGGCCTCAAGAACCTGACGCTCAACGCCGGGCAATTGACCAACGATAACGGCTTGGTCGCAAGCCAGGAGCAGGCCCAGGTAACGGCCGGGGCGTTGAGCAACCGGGCGGGCGAAATTTCCGCCCAGCAAACCACTCTTAGCGCCACGTCGCTGGATAACCGTTCCGGCAAACTGCTGGGCAGCCAACTCAACGTGACCGCCAGCGGCGCCATTGATAACCGCCTGGGGATTTTCTCCGCCAGCAGCCTGCTGATGGTGCAAGCCGCAAGCCTGGATAACAGCGACCAGGGCTCCGTCGCCAGCCAGGGCAACCTGACCGCGACCATCGCCGGGCTGCTCGACAATCACAATCAAGGCAACCTGGTCAGCCAAGGGGCCCAGCAGGTTCGGGTCGGTCAACTGAACAACGCCCAGACTGGGCTGGTATCGAGTAAAACCACCCTGGCGCTGCAGGGCGATACCCTGGCCAACCAGGGCGGCCTGGTGATCGCTGATGGGGCATTGACCCTGACCGGTGGCAGCGTCGACAACAGCAATGGCGGCCAACTGAGCAGTGATAGCCGGTTGACGCTCAATGCCAACCATCTGCAAAACGGCGCCGGTCGAATCAGTACCAAGGGCGATCTGCAGGCCACCATCGGCGTGCTCAACCAGCAAGCGGGTGAGTTGGTCAGTGAAGGCGTGCTGAGCCTTGCCGGCACCTCGGTGGACAACCGCAACGGCGGTCTCATTGCCGCCACCAACGGCGTTGATTTGCGCAGCCAGACCGTGCTCAACCAGCAAGGCGAGATCTCCAGCCAGGCCAAGGTGCTGCTGGTGGTCGACCAGTTGAACAACAACGCCGGCAAGGTGATTGGTGACAGCGGCTTGAGCCTGACCGTGCAACGCCTGCTCAACCAGAGCAAAGGCCTGCTGGCGGGACGCGAGGGCCTCGTACTGAACGGCGGTCAACTGGATAACAGCTTGGGCGGCCGCATCAGCAGCCAGAAAGGCCTGAATATCAACCTGACCGGCGACCTGCTCAACCATGACCAAGGCACCTTGCTCAGTGAAGGCGCATTAACGGTGAAGGCTGGCACGCTGGACAACCGACAGGGCGGCATTCTGTCCGCCGCCAACGCGCTGTCGATCACAACCGACGGCCAACTGAACAATCAGGCGGGCAAGCTGCTGGCCGATGGCACGACCACCCTGGTGAGCGCGGCGCTGAACAACAGCCAGGGCGGTGTGATCAGCGCCAAGCAACAGGTTGACGTGCGCAGCGCGGGGTTGGACAACAGCCAGCGCGGCAGCATCAGCAGTGACGCCGGCATCACCCTCAATGCCGGGCAACTGGACAACAGCCAGCAAGGTTCGATCTTTGCCAAGTCCACGGTCAAGGCCACCCTGACCGGGCTGGACCAACATGATCGTGGCGAGTTGGTCAGCGATACCCACATCGATCTGGACTTGCACCATGGGCAACTGATCAACCGCGACCACGGGCTGATTGCGACCCCCGGCCAATTGCTGCTGAGCAACCTGGGCAGCGTCGACAACAGCCAGGGCGGCGAGATTTCCAGCACCCAATCCTTCCTGTTGACGGCCGACGCGCTGAACAACCGGGGCGGCAAAGTCATCAGTGGCGACAGCCTTCAGGTGCGCATCGCCAAGGCGCTGGATAACAGCGTCGAAGGTGTGTTGTCAGCCAGGAACCTCTTGCAGGTGGATGCCGATAGCCTGGACAACCAGGCCGGTGGTGCCCTCGCCAGCCGTGGCGCGCTGGACCTGAAGGTCACAGGCCTTCTGGACAACCATAACCAGGGGCTGATTTCTGCTGCCACTGCGCTGACTACAATCTCCGGCTCATTGAACAACAGCGACAAGGGCCGCTTCTCGGCCGGCACGCTGCAGACGCTCAACACCGGCGCGCTGGATAACCGCCAGGGCGGGCAACTGGTCAGCGATGGCAGCCTGACAATCACCGCAGCTGACGTGGATAACCGCAGCGGCGTGATTGGCAGCCAGCACGCCTTGAACCTGACCGTCGCCAATCTCGACAACAGTGCGGGCCTGATCAATAGCCAAAGCGATCTCACCCTGGCAGGCCAGCGTGTGGACTCAAGCCAGGGCGGAGAAATCTCGTCCAAGGGCGACTTGAAACTCACGGTCCAGAAGCTGATCCAGCGCCAGGGCCGCTTGATCGGCGAACGCGCCGTGAGCCTCGACCTGCAAGGCGGCGATCTGGACAACAGCGCGGGCTTGATCAGCGCCAATGGACCGTTGACCTTCGCGCGCCTGGCCAACCTGACCAACCGTGAACAAGGCGAAATCTCCAGCCAGACGGCGTTCAGCGTGGCCGCCAAGCGCATTGATAACGGTGATCGCGGGGTCATCCTCAGTGCCGATCAATTGCGTCTCGAAGCGGATGCCGTGGTCAACGCTGACAAGGGTTTGATCTCCGGCTGGAATGGCCTGACGGTCGTCGGGGGCAGCCTGGACAACAGCGCCGAGGGCACGTTGTCGAGCAAGAGCGGTACCCTGCTCACCACGCTCACCGGCACGCTGGATAACCACGCGGCAGGTGCCCTGGTCAGTCAGGGCACGCAAACCATCAGCGCGGCGAGCCTGAACAATGATCAAGGGATCATCTCAGGCCAGGCGGATGTCAGCCTCACCGTCGCCGGGCGCCTGGACAACAGCAACGGCGGCTTGATTTCCGCCGGTCAACACCTGGGTTTCAACCATGCCCAGAGCGAAATCCTCAACCGTGGCGGCCAGATCAGTGCTGCCAGCATCACCCTGGTTGGCCAAAGCCTGGACAACAGCGCGGGTCAACTGATCAGCCAGGGCACCCTGGAAGGCACCCTCAGCGGTGCGCTGATCAACGCCAACAACGCCCGTCTGGCCAGTGGCGCAGCCCTGCTGCTCAACGCGTCGAGCCTGGACAACCGGGGCGGCCAACTGGTCAGCCAGGACCGGCTCGACCTGACCCTTGCCGACGATCTGGATAACCGCGACAAAGGCACCCTCGCCAGCCAGAAAGACCTGGTGATCAAGCTGTTGGCCGGTGACATCAACAACCAGCAGGACGGCCTGATTTTCAGCCAGAAGGGCAAGCTCGATCTGGCCGCCCGTACCCTGAATAACCAGAAGGGCACGCTGCAAAGCCAAGTCGATAACCGGCTACGTCTGAGTGGCGACCTGAACAACCAGGGCGGCCGGGTCGACAGCCTCACTGGCAACCTGGACCTGCAGACGGCCAGTGTGGTCAACAGCGCCGGCGGCATACTCAACAGCAGCAAGGGCTGGATCAAACTGGTCAGCGGCCTGTTCGACAACGGCAGCGGGATCACCCAGGCGCAATCGCTGGACATCACCGCCAACGGCGGCTTGCTCAACCAACTGGGGCACCTGTCGGCCCTGGGCGGTGAAAACCGTATCGTCACCAGCACCTTGAATAACCAGGGTGGCGGTGTGTATGCCGACACCTTGCTCAAGGTCACGGCCCAGGATTTCGATAACCAGGGCACGGCTGCCGGCAATGGCGGCAAGGTCGGCGCGCGCACCATCGACTTCGGCCTGACAGGCGCCCTGAGCAACCGCTTTGGCCTGATCGAAAGCGACGACACCCTGGGCCTCACAGCGCAAACCATCAGCAACGTGGGCGGCACGCTGCGGGCCATGGGCCGCACCGGTTCCACCCGCATCAGCACACTGGGGCTGTTCGATAACCGCCTCGGTGCGCTGGAAAGCGCCAACGAAGCGCTCGACCTGCAAGCGGCCAGCCTGGACAACAACGGCGGGCGCATCGTGCACACCGGCAGCGGCACATTCGACCTGACGTCCGACCAGGTCACCCGTGCCGGCGGCAGCTTCATCACCAGCGGCCAGCTGGACATCACGGCCGCCAAGTGGACCAACAGCAGCGTAATTCAGGCCGCACGCCTGAACCTCGACATCGGCGAGTTCACCCAGACCGCCAGCGGCCAGTTGCTGGGCGCACAAAGCCTGACCGGCATCGGCGGCACCTGGACCAACGAAGGCCTGCTGGCCAGCGATGGCACCCTCAACCTGACACTGACCGGTGGCTACAGCGGCAACGGCCGCATCAGCAGCCTGGGCGCCATGAGCCTCACCAGCGCCCGCATGGACCTGGGCGATAACGCACGCATTGCCGGCGGTGCACTTGCCCAGGTCAACAGCACCACCCTCAACAATCGCGGGCGCCTGACCGCCATCGGCGACCTGACCGTCAACGCCACCACCTTGAACAACTACGGCACCCTGGGCGGCGCTGGAAAGGTCCGCCTGAACGCCACTCACCTGCTCAACGACAAGGGCCTGGTCTTCAGCGGCAACGACATGACGTTGCGCGTCAATGATTTCAGCAACCGCTATGGCGACGTCTATAGCCTGGGCGGCCTGGACATCGCTCGCGACGATGCCAACGGGCGCAGCGTCCTGATCGAAAACGTCTCCGGCACCCTGGAAAGCACCGGCAACATGCGTTTGCTGGCCGACACCCTGAGCAACCGCCGCGACCAGTTCAGCACCGAAATGAAACTGGTGTCGGGCAGCTTCGACACCTACTACGACGACTTCTGTGACGGCAAGGGCTGTGAAGTGCACTTCCGCTCGGTTGAGCGCTACGAGGACGTCGTCACCGGCAGTTCCCCCACGGCGTACATCTCATCGGGTGCAGGCCTGACCGTTGGCGCGCAAACCGTCGACAACCTCTACAGCTCAATCTCGGCTGCGGGCAATATCCAGATCGATACCGGTGTACTGAACAACACAGGCGCAGCAGGCGGCGAAGATCGCCACTTCGACTCGGAGTTCTATACCCGCAACGACAGCGTCTACAACACGTTTATCACTCGCAGGGATCAGTTCAACCTCTACAACAACCCCAACTCGGCCGACTACCGTCCCGGCGAAATGACCATCGCCAAGCTGAGAGACGGGATCGGTAACTTCTATAACGATTCCAGTTATGTCGTCGCCACCGCTGGACGTGTGATTGCCCCCGCTGTTATTCAGGCGGCCGGTTCCGTCACCGTTAACGCCACGCAGCAAATCAACAACAGCGTGATCCGCGCCAACGCCACGGATATCAATACGCCGGCGCAAAACCGCAACACCAACTCCGACGTGTTTGCCTCCACGGTCAAACCGGCGATCACTGCGCAACTGCCGCCGGACCTGGCCCAGCGTCAGGTCAACCCGGTGACCTTGCCTGGCTTCAGTTTGCCGACCAGTCAGAACGGCTTGTTCCGCCTCAGCGGCCAGGCCGCAAAGGCCGGCGCAGCGGGTAAAACCGCCACCGGCGGCGGTGACTTCAGCGTGAACGGGCGAGTGGTCAGCGCCGCCGAGCGCGAGAAAACCCTCGACTACAGCGCCGTGCAAGAGCGCGGCTTCAGCCTCGATGGCCAGCCGGTCAGCGGCGCGGTCACTGGCCAGGGCCCGCGGGTGCTGGACAGCCGCGCGCCTTCGGTGACCCGCGTACAGGGTGTGCCGGACATTGCCCCGGTGGACAACAGCCACAAATACCTGATCGAAACCAACCCGGCGCTCACTGACCTCAAGCAGTTCATGAGTTCCGACTACCTGCTCGGCAAACTCGGCTACAACCCCGACGCCAGCTGGAAGCGCCTGGGCGACGGCCTCTACGAGCAGCGCCTGATCCGCGAAGCCGTGGTGGCGCGTACCGGCCAGCGCTACATCAACGGCCTCGCCAGCGACGACGCGCTGTTCCGCTACCTGATGGACAACGCCATCTCCTACAAGGACTCGCTCAACCTGCAACTGGGCGTGTCGCTGACCGCCGAGCAAGTGGCGGCGCTGACCCACGACATCGTCTGGATGGAAGAGGCCGAGGTCAACGGCGAGAAAGTCCTGACCCCCGTGCTTTACCTGGCCCAGGCCAACAACCGCCTGGCCCCCAACGGCGCGCTGATCCAGGGCCAGGACGTGAGCCTGATCAGCGGTGGCGACCTGCACAACAGCGGCACCCTGCGCGCCACCAACAACCTGAGTATGGTCGCGGGCAACATCGACAACAGCGGCCTGATGCAAGCCGGCAACCGCCTGGAAATGCTCGCCACCGACTCGATCCGCAACAGCCGTGGCGGCATCATCACCGGCCGCGACATCAGCGCCACGGCTGTGACCGGCGACATCATCAACGAGCGCACCGTCACCACCTTCAAGCGTGACGGCGAGCAATTCCAACTGCGCGACGACGTGGTCAGCGATGCCTCGCGCTTCGAAGCGACCGATACCTTGAGGCTTAACGCCGGCCGGGATGTGCTCAACGTAGGCAGCACGCTGAAAGCGGGCGGCAACGCCAGTGTGACCGCGGGCCGCGACGTAGTGATCGCCAGCCAGACCGAAGAAGACAGCGCCGCCTACCAGCGCCGCCGGGTCAAAAGCACTGAACAAACCCTGCTGCAACACGGCTCCAGCGTGGAGGTGGGCGGCAACCTCGCCATCGACGCCCGACGCGACATCGCCGTGGTCGCCAGCACCGTCAGCGCGGCCAAAGACCTCAGCGCCAAAGCCGGCGAAAACCTGACCCTGGCCGCCGCCACCAACGAACAGCACGACTACTCCAAAGGCAAAAAAGGCCAGACCAAAACCACCACCCAACTGGACAGCGTCACCCAACAAAGCGCCGAACTCAAAGCCGGCGGCGACCTGATCGCCGTGGCCGGCACCGACCTGACCCTGGTCGCGAGCAAAATCAGCGCAGGCAACGAAGCGTACGTGCATGCCGATAACGAACTGCAACTGCTGGCCGCGCAAGACAGTCACTACTCGCTGTATGACATGAGCAAGAAGGGCAATTGGGGCAGCAAGAAGACCCAGCGGGATGAAGTGACCGATGTGAAGAATGTCGGGAGCGAGATCAAGACGGGGGGTGACCTGACGCTGGAAAGTGGTGCGGATCAGAAGTATCAAGCGGCGAAGCTCGACAGTGGCGGGGATATTGCGATTGTCAGTGGTGGGGCGGTGGCGTTTGAGGCGGTGAAGGATCTGCATCAGGAGAGTCATGAGAAGAGCAAGAGCGACTTGGCGTGGAACAGTGCCAAGGGGAAGGGCGCTACAGACGAGACACTGCGTCAGACACAGATGGTGGCTCAGGGTGAGTTAGCTATCCGTGCTGCTGGCAAGATCAATATCGACATTAAACAAATTGATCAAAAAACAGTCAGCCAAACGATTGATGCGATGGTTCAAGCTGAACCTCAATTAGCGTGGATCAAGCAAGCCGAAGCCAACGGCCAAGTTGATTGGCGAGTTGTGAAGGAGATTCATGACAGTTGGGATTACAAGCACTCAGGTTTAGGTGCTGCACCCGCGCTGATTATCTCGATTGTCGCAAGCTTCTATCTGGGGCCTCTAGCCGGAGCCATGGCCAGCAACTTTGCTGTGGGCACTATCAATGGCGGCGGAGACATTGGTGCGGGCCTGAAAGCCGCAACCAATAAAAATGCGATTAAAGGCTATGCAACCCAGATGGTTACAAGCGGTATCTTGGCCGGCATAGATACCGCTGTGGCGGGTTGGAATCCCGACGGTCCTTTGATTCTGAATGCCAATGGTGTCAACAACCCAGGCTATTCCTCAAACATGCTGGATTGGAATACGGTTAGTGAGAACGTACTTCGAAGCAGCACACATGCATTGGTCACAGGTAGCGTTAACACTGCGATCAACGGCGGTAGTTTAAAAGATAATCTCGGTGCTGCGGCCATTTCAGAAGGTCTCGATCTCACCGCCGCTTTTGGAAATAAACAAGTCGGTGATTTAGCGGATTATCTGGACGTCAGCCCTGGCACAGCCTCAAAAGTGTTCATGCATGCTGTCTTGGGCGGAGCACTTTCATCTGCCAAGGGCGGTGATTTTAAAACAGGCGCACTTGCAGGGGCTGCTGCGGAAGGATTGACGACTATTGCGACAGAGAATCTTGGTAAATACCTGGATTCTCAGCTTGCTACGAATCCTCAGTTTAAAGTGGCCACCGCTCAAGTTATTGGGGTGTTGGCGGGCGCTCTGGGTAATGGTGATCCCGAGACAGCCAGTTGGGTGGCGGGGAATGCTCAGCGCTACAACGATTTCGTACATATGGGCGGTAATTGGGGAGTTGCTGCGACCAGTCTCGGCGCTGAAATGATCGAGCAAGGCAAGACACCTGATGAGATCTCTGAGGCGTTCAGATCCTTGGCCAGAAGCGATGGGTATGAGGGGCCGGGCCATGATTATGTTGCTGGCTGGGTCTATATACCTGGTGCTCTCGGGCTGGCAGTGGCTACACCTGAACTGTTGATGGGGTGCGCGTTTGCTCCGCTGGCATGCAACCAGGCTGCAATAGCCGCTGCGGAAGTGGCGGGCGGAGATGCTGCTCTCGGTGGTACGGCGCTTGGTGTGTTTGGTGGCGGGGCGCTGGCTGTTGCGGGTGGTGTAAAAACGGGTGCAAAAGGGGAAGTGTCCGGTCTTCTTCCAAAACCTGGTGCCACATCTATTCCTGCAAGTGGCGTAGGCGCTGGTGCAGCATTTAAGGTAGATTCGAAGCAGCTAGGCAAAAAACTCGGTAAGCACGTTGAAGATTTCGGCGGCAACGCGGCTAGCCCAGCAGATCGTAAAGTGGTACTCGATAAAATTCATGACGTTGGGAGTAACCCTGAAAAGGTAATCCCTGGAACTTTTGCTGGGCAAGGAGCAAACGGCGCACGGGGTGATGTGTTTTTCAGAGTTAAGGGTAATGATGTGGTTGTTACCAAGCCTGATGGAACATTCGTTACTATCCTGAAGGATGGGGTAACTCAGAATCCATCTGTACAGAGTGCATTAAAGGGAGGCGTCAGGTAATGAACTCTACTAGACTTATGATTGCCTGGCTGTTAACGGTGCTCGGGAAGAAACTACTGTCAGTAAATGCTCTATTCCATGTTTTCTATTCCGAGAGGGATTCTGCCCCTCAAGAGGTTGGCCTTCTATTTGAAAATTCTGAAATTGGGAAACTGTATGGCGGACCTGATGGTGCGTCTATCTGTTTTTCTTTGAATCCGATTTCAAGTTGCGATCTAGGTGAATACGGTAGGCAAGATATTTTTTGCATTTCTGGTGAGCTTTATTTCTCCGATGTTGTAGGAAGGAGGTTAGTGTCTGCATCGCTTGTGCAGTCCTTAGCAGAAGACGTAGTGATAGGCGTTGCTCTCTCGTTTGATAACGGTTTTTGCCTATCCATTTTAAACTTAGGTGATGAGCTTTTTGTCTATGATGAGATCCCAGAGGAAATAGTGATCAGTGAGGGGGTGATCCTTACCTCTGTGAGTTAATGGTGCAAAAGCTGCGGCAAATGGCAGTGGGCCAGCTAAGGGCTTCTTAGGAGTCAGTGATGCATATTCGTCCTCTAAAGCTGTACAAGGGTTGAGCAATTCAAAACCTATTGACTTTATTTACGATCCGGCTAGTCAGCGCTTCATCATGGGGCGGAATCAATTTGGGCATGATGGGATATTGGATGCTGGAAAAATCCCTTTATCTGACGCTATCGTCGGCGGCGGGATCTGGAAGGAAAATGGGAAAAAATGGGGTCAGACCCTGAGGGATCCAAATGGTTGCTGAGCAGGCGGCCGGAGCAAGGGCACCTACACAGATCACTAGCTATTCAAATCACGCATTGGAGCAATTTGCAGGAAGGGATGGTGGCATTGGTGTAAGCCAGTCAGCACTCAGTGGAGCTTGGTCTAGTCCTCTAAAGATTGAATATGTCCCTTCAAAGTACGGTCCAACATTTAGGTATACGGGGACGGATGCAGTCATAGTGGTCAATGCTGAAGGTAAAGTTGTCACCGGTTGGGGAAAATCAGCTGCGGGGACCGGTAAATGAGTAGCCTCTTAACGAGCGCCCAATTGCAGCTTTTATTTGCGTTGTGCTTTATGGCAGGAGAGCACCAACTGGCACTGGCTGAAAAATTACTTAATAGTTCATTGTCATCAAGTGAGGTGGATGATCTTTGTGAGTTAATCTCTAATGAATTTTTGATAAATGGAATAGAGGAAAGCTTCGAACCGAATGGTTATGGCCTTGAGCTAGAACTGCTTCTGGATGCGGTCAACAGAGGTCGTGGTCAAGGTCGTTAGAGTTTCGTAATTTTTTGGCTCTTTGGTTGGTGCAAAAGGCACACCGGAAATAGCGGAAATAGGGGGCAGACCACGATGTTGCATTTTTTTGAGTTCAGCAGAGTTGCTCTTTAAAAATATGATTTATTTTTAAATATTCTATTTATTTTAACCTATTGATTGGCGGCTAAGCTGTAAATTCTTATCGAGTTATTAGGAATAGTGGTCTCAGAAAAGTGGGGGCAGACCACTGGCGGAGCACTAAACATGGTCTGACCCCTATTTTTGCAACTCCGTAACCGGTAAAGCATACGATATGAAAACTACTACGCCGCAACAGCTCCCCCCCTGTGCTGCAGCCCGGTAGGACTATTGAGTGATGTGGATATGATTATTCGAGAAATTGGGCGAGAAGAGCCTGTACAGGTGTTTGGGATTTACTGGATAGAGAACGAGCGTTTTTACTGGGTCATTCCTTATGATGGCTACGGTGGCCTGATGGCACTCAGCGATAGAGAAGTCAATGTTGTTGACTCTTCTTTGTCAAGTGATCTCATCCTCTGCAAGGATGGGGGGGGAGGTGACATGATTCTGCATTGGGCAGCGGAAGATTTGATTGAAGAACTCGTGGAGCGTGATCCACTAGCAATGGTCGAGTTCTTAGAACGCTTAAAAGGCTGATGGTGCAAAAGGGGCGGGCGCAGAAAGGCTCCATACACCTCGACTGTCTCGACGGATGCTGAGGCTGGCATGCCGTATGCCCATCCGGTAAAGGAGACTGGTGCGAAAGACACCACTCGCTTCATCGATGGCATCAAGGTTGTTGATCAAAAAACTGGTCAGGTTCTCCAAGGCACAGTTGATCTTGGCCCAACCTTGGATCGGATAAAGTCAGGTGTATCTTTCCCTCATCGAAACGACGGCTCTATATTCCAGAATCGCGCATCGGATCTGCCGCAGAAGCCAGCCGGTTACTACACTGTGCGTGAATAGGGGTCAGACCACGGTATTGCAAAATAACTGGCGCGAAAATCTCCAACAAAATCACGGATGTTCGTTATCCTGGCCTTGTTGAGTATAGCTATCAGTTGCCTAGAACCAACACGAAGGGCGAATTAATGGGTGGGTATAAGTCTACATCCACGAAAACAACCTACGATCCAAAGCTTCTGCCGGATAGCAGGTGGCTGATATGTCCAGTCGGGCGGCAGTCCAGGCCGAATCGCTGTTTAAATTCAACCCTGCGTTGAGAGAAGCTACTATTAAGGTTGATGGCTATCACTTCCAAGTGACACGTAATAGGAAGACTGGGGAAATAACAAAGTCCTTTATCACTATGCCCCCGAGGACAAACTAATGGCTAGCTTGGCTTGGCTTAAGTGCCTAAAGGAGTCATTTGCTTCAACTGGTCTGGATTATGAAGACCTTTACGAATTAATAGAGGCTTCCATTACGAGGAAGAAAACAAATTTTCCAGCGTTTATCTATGATGCTTCGCGAGGGGTTGGCTTTTCCGTGAGCGAGGGGTTCTTTTACTCTCTTGATCAGGACTGGGACGATCCAGAAAATTTTAATGAAGTTAATTTCTTTTTGGGCGAAGTGGAAACCTCAAGTATCCCAGTGCCTGACTACGTTTCTCTGATGAAAATTGCAGCAGATGTTTATGCCGATTTCTTTCCCGATGATAGGGGCAGTGTTCTTAGGTCTGCTGAAAAATTAGAGGAGCGTTACTTAAATAGGTCTCCGGTCTAGTTGGAAGGTTTATTCGTATAAAAAAAGGGGCGTATTTATTTTTGTGTTTTAGGTTTTGTGAGAATTTTTAGAAGTGGCTGGTAGTTCTATAAAAGTAAATTTGTCAACTTTTTTGGTCTCTTTTTTTGCTTTTTCGTTATTTGAAAAGTAATTTGTGTATGAGGGCAAAAAATGGGGTCAGACCACCATTCTTCTGGCGGAGCACTAAACATGGTCTGACCCCTATTTTTGCGCAAACATATTTGGAGCTGAGTAATGGATATGGATGATGAGTTTTTAGAGATAAATGATTTGGATTGGTTTGCTTCTTGTCATAAAGGGTTTGTTGCACATTTTGCGACTGGGGGGCGAGGTTTTGTTCCGTTTTCAATACGCGCGTCAATTTCGACTTATGAACTATTGTATGATTATTTTTACTCTTTGGCTGAAAGTTTTGAGTTTGTAGTCATTGAGAAAAATTTGCCAGAGTTTAGCAATCAGGTGCAGCGTGAGCGCTACTTAACATCATTCTCCTCCATGGCTAGGAGGGGGTTATTCAGTTACGATGTTAGTGATGAGGGTAACGGTTACAAGCTAATAGCTATGCCTCTAAACGGTAAAGGAACTTTAGAGATTCCGTTAGAGATTAGAGCTAGTATTGTTATGCTTTCGATAGATTTTTTTGCTAATAAAAAATATTGATGATGTGGAGTTTATTTGAATTAAAAATGCGAAGAGGTTGCTATGAGAAAAGGAGCAGAACTTGAATGGCACTTACTTAACCTTCTTCGAGTGTCCATTTTTCCTCACCTCGGCCCTCCACCTCCGAACGCTTCTGCATCAGCATCGGATAAGGCTTGGGCCTTCGCTTTATGGCACGAGGCTCAATGCGCCCAGACCGGTTTCCCACACGTTTCCTGGCGATCAGTTTAAGTAAATCCTGGGCCCCATCGCCTTGTGCATTGGCATCGTACTAGCACATCGCAAGGCATAGCTGAAGGCTGTGTTTGAAGCTTAGCTGTCGCGGCAGACAATCAGCTAATAGCGCTGATTTGGCCATTACCATCCGAATCAAATGGTGCGCCAGCAGATACACCCATAACTCTTTGACGGCCATGTCAGGCGTCTTGAAATGGAAAAATGGGTCAAGCCACTATTCTTCTGCTCATTGAAATGGAGAAAAAGCGTGAGGAAAGGTAGTCATATATTCTTAGCTTTTATTTTTCTAGCTGGGTGTGCACCGTCTCACTCCGCATGGACATCTAGTAGAGATACTTGGCCCGGATCAAGTTTTAATTCTCATGTACATGAAATTTGTTCTCGGACTCCAGGTACGTGTAGAGACTCCTTTTGGTCTCCTGTAAATAACAATAGAAAGTTTGATCGTGTTCTCGAGGAGAATGGTGGAAAGCGTTATTACATTACTTGGATTAGGGATTGTCGATACTCCGTTCTTGTATCTCCGAAAGAGACGATTGTTTCTTGGAGATATGAAACTGATAATACTAAAAGTTGCTATATTTTCTAATTTTTGTGTGGTGAAAAATGGGGTCAGACCCTGAGGGATCCCCGATTTTTCTTACGAAAAATCAAGAAGTTGGAGTTATTGAAGAAGCCTGCATGAGTCGGCAACTTGGTTTG
>NZ_CVTN01000001.1:0-227 GCF_900004915.1 Pseudomonas sp. 31 R 17 | reverse complement strand
TGATGGGTGCCAGGTTTCACCACGGCGAGGGTGACGGTTTCGATGAGGCCGCCACTGCCCATGGGGCCGTACACGCTGCAGGCTTCGGCACGCAGGTTATCCCAGTCATAGACTTCGGTCCGAACGCCCCAGGTGGTGCGGCTGAAGGGTCTGAGGCCGTCGTGGCGGAAGCGGTAGACATAGACTTTGCGTCGGAAGCGGTTGAAGCGGATGGGTTCGTCGCGGGG
>NZ_CVTN01000027.1:0-1889 GCF_900004915.1 Pseudomonas sp. 31 R 17 | reverse complement strand
AAGCGCCGGATGTTGAACGCGTGCTGCGGGATTTGCGCAATTGCCTGAACACGTTCGATGCCTGGGCCGACAGCTTTTTCAGTGGCTCGGCACTGGAAGTCGAGCAGGTGTTCAAGGTCGGGGACGAGGTCGCACTGGTTGCGCCGATCTCTTCCGACACGCCCAGTCGCACCGTCGCTCAATGCAAGGCCCAGGGTGGGCTGACCCTGGTGCATCTGTTCGAGAGCACGCGCTTCGTCCCCATCGGCAACACGCCGGTCACGCTGCAAGCCATTGCGCCGGACGGCACGCCCTTTGGCGCGCCGCTGCACCGCACCATCGGCCCCAGCGGCATGCTTGAAGTGCCTGAATGTACTCGCGACCAGCGATACCGAGTCACTTTCTACCCCAATGTTTCCAAGGATCACGTCAAGGCGCTGTATGCGTCCTACCAGTCGGTGATCGTCGGGCTGGAAGCGGATCTGCGCAAGCAATGGCGCGAGCATTTCGAGCCTCAATGGGCCGATTTTGCCAAAGCCCCGCCCTTCAAGCGCAGCGCGAAACAGGGTGCGGCCTTTGCAAGCGGGATTGGCCAGGCGTTTTACAACCTGTGGGACAACATCACCGAGCTGTACGACCTGCTGGCGAACCTTAAGTCCAACAGCGAAAAGCTGCTGCAGTACCTTTCCCAGGCCGAACTCGATGAACTGCTGAAACTGGGCAAGGACACACTCGCCCAAGGCTTTCTGGTGCTCAGTGATGAGCCGCTGTTGTTTATCTATTTGTCGGCGATGGTCAGCTGGATACGTCTGCTGCCGCCGCCCGAGATGTATGAGCTGTTGGGCGAGATCACTGGCGAAGTCCTGATAAACCTGTTGCTGATATGGGCTACGCGGGGGTTGGGGGTGCAGCTTCGGCTGGGGGCTCAGGTGTTGAGCTCTATCAAGTCCGGGCGGGCGCGGGCGCTGTTGGAGTTGCTGGCCAGGCAGGTGCCGGGGCCTGGGCTGGAAACCCATGTGCAGACGGCCAAGCCGGTGCTGCTGGGGAGTGCGGCGACGCCGATCAAAGCGGTGCCGGTGGCGCCGTTGAAGGCGGGCGATACGCTGGTTTCGAACGCGGTGCCGATGGTGCGCAATAAGACGCAACGTACGGCGTTGGTGCGCCACGAGTCGGTGGATGATGTGCCGGCCGTGGCGTCGAACCCGAAGGGCGATGCGGCGGCTTCTGCGGATAAAACCGTTACGAACGGTTGCCCGGTGTCGATGGTCACCGGCGAGGAACTGCTGACCCTGACCGATGGCGCGCTGGACGGTATCTTGCCGTTCGAGTGGACGCGCTTGTACCGCACCAGTGCGGTGGAAGTGGATTGCGGCTTGGGTTTTGGCTGGAGTCATGCGCTGGCGCACAGGCTTTCTGTGTCGGGCGATTCGGTGGTGTGGACCGACCATGAGAATCGCTCGACCACCCTGCCCTTGCCGACGGCGGCTCGGCCGGCGATTACCAACAGCCTGGCGGAAGCGGCTATTTATTTGGGCTCGGTTTCTGGCGAGTTGGTGCTGGCCCAGGCTTCTCGGTTCTATCACTTTCACGACGGCGTACTGACGGCGATCAGCGATGCGTATGACAACCGGCTGCGTATTTTCCGGGACCGGTTAGGGCGCATTGAGCGACTGGATAACGGCGCGGGGCGCTCTTTGCTCTTGCGCTACGCGCTGGGTCGGATTGTGGCGGTGGACTACCAGGTTCATCGCGCCAAAGGCCATCAACCCTTCGTTTGGGTGACCGAGCAGAACGTCGTTTCCTACGCCTACGACGCCGCCGGACGACTGGTGTCGGCGACCAATGCCGTCGGTGAACGCGAGGTTTATCGGTACGACGAAGAGCACGTCATTCTTGAGCGGCAATTGGCC
>NZ_CVTN01000024.1:0-38399 GCF_900004915.1 Pseudomonas sp. 31 R 17 | reverse complement strand
CACTACCGCCTGCGCCACCCAGCGCCGCGCCAATGGCCGAACCGGTGTTGCCGCCCAACTGCTGGCCGACAACCGAGCCTAGAACCCCGCCCAATGCGCCGCCTACACCGGCTTCGGTGGTGCCGCCGGCCATGGCTGCGCCACTGACCAGGCCAAGGGACAACAAGAGAATCGAGGAGAACTTCATTCAGGGAAACCTCAAGGGGATGACGGCGCGATCCTGAGGTTGTATCGAGACGCTGACAATCGAAATCCGACCGGCGGCAGAAGTTGTATACAATGTGTTAAGTTACTGTTTTGTATAGGGAACTTAAATTGTTTTTACGGGTCTTTAGTTACTTCGGAACGGCCGCTTTTAGGTAAAAGCGGCCTTTTTTGTGCCTGTAAAATGTTGGCTGAAAGTGCTGGCCTCTTCGCGGGGCTAGCCCCAATGCCTGTCAGTTAAAGCTTTTTGTAGGAGCGAGGGGGGCGCCTAGCTCCTACAGAGGGCGGTCTACGCTTAACTGACTGGCATTAGGGCAAGTCAGGCCGAGCGCGCCATGATCAGCCCACTGTCACTCGCCGCTTCCAAACGAATCGCGACGAATTTCGAGGTTGGCGTATGGCTACCGTCGCCCGTGCTTTCCAGCGGCACCAGCGGGTTCACTTCCGGATAGTAAGCTGCCGCCTGCCCGGCCGGGATATCGAACGCCAGCAGGGTAAAGCCTTTCACACGGCGTTCACGGCCGTCTTCCCACAACGAGATGATGTCTGCCTTCTGCCCTGGCTTGAAGCCCAGGCGGATGATGTCGGCTTCGTTGACGAACAGCACATCCCGCTGCCCTTTGACCCCGCGATAACGGTCGTCCAGGCCATAGATAGTGGTGTTGTACTGATCGTGGGAACGCATCGACTGCATGATCAGGTCCGGCATCCGCCCTGTGGCGTGGGTGCGCTCATGAATCAGGTCCTTGGGCAGGATGTTCGGCCGGAAGTTGGCGCGGCCCGATGGGGTGTTCCAGCGGCGTGCGCCGGCAGAGTTGCCCAGATAGAAGCCGCCGGGATGTTTGATCTTCTCGTTGAAGTCCTTGAAGCCTGGAATGGTATCGGCGATCAGGTCGCGGATGCGGCCGTAGTCGGCGACCAGCCAGTTCCAATCCACCGGTTTGCTGCCCAGGGTCGCGGCGGCGATGCCGGCCAGGATCGCAGGTTCCGATTTCATCAGTTTCGACAGCGGCTGCAACTGGCCATTGGAGCCGTGGACCATGCTGAACGAGTCTTCCACCGTCACCGCTTGCGGGCCGTCGGCCTGAATGTCGATGTCGGTACGGCCCAGGCACGGCAGGATCAGGGCGTCTTTACCGTGCATCAGGTGGCTGCGGTTGAGCTTGGTGCTGATCTGCACGGTCAGGTCGCAGTTGCGCAATGCCTCGAAGGTACGGGTACTGTCGGGCGTCGCCTGGGCGAAGTTGCCGCC
The DNA here is from genome assembly GCF_900004915.1 of Pseudomonas sp. 31 R 17. NCBI lineage: Bacteria > Pseudomonadati > Pseudomonadota > Gammaproteobacteria > Pseudomonadales > Pseudomonadaceae > Pseudomonas > Pseudomonas sp. 31 R 17. The sequence goes on along the minus strand of NZ_CVTN01000024.1, from coordinate 36,943 downwards.
CAGCCCGATAAACACCTTGGCGCGGCCTTCGAGCATCGCGTGGATGGCTTCGACCACGTTGTGCCCATTGGTACGCGGCACCTGGAACTGGAAGCGGCGCTCCAGTGAGTCGAGGAACGCTGCCGGTGGGCGCTCGTTGATGCCCATGGTGCGGTCGCCCTGCACGTTGCTGTGGCCACGCACCGGGCACAGGCCAGCGCCTGGACGGCCGATGTTGCCGCGCAGCAGCATCAGGTTGGCGATTTCCTGGATGGTCGGCACCGAGTGACGGTGCTGGGTAATGCCCATCGCCCAGCACATGATCACGTTCTTGCCTTTGGCATACATGCGCGCGGCTTGCTCGATCTCCACCAGTGTCAGGCCGGACTGCTCGACGATTTCCTCCCATGAGGTGTCATCGATCTGGCCCAGATAGTCCAGGACGTTAACGGTGTGTTCGTTGAGGAAGTCATGATCGAACACGGCTTCCTTGCCTTCGGCCAGGGCCTGGCGCTCCCACAGCAGCAGGAACTTGGCCATGCCGCGCAGGATGGCCATGTCGCCGCCCAGGGCCGGGCGGAAATAGGCCGTGTTGGTCGGCTTGTCGCCGTTGGTGAGCATTTCCAGCGGATGTTGCGGGTGCTGGAAGCGTTCCAGGCCCCGTTCTTTCAGGGGGTTGATACACACCACCTGGGCGCCGCGTTTCACCGCTTCGCGCAGTGGCTCGAGCATGCGCGGGTGGTTGGTGCCGGGGTTTTGGCCCCAGACGAAAATCGCGTCGGCGTGTTCGAAGTCATCAAAGGTCACGGTGCCTTTGCCCACGCCCACACTCTGTGCCAGGGCGACGCCGCTGGCTTCGTGGCACATGTTCGAGCAGTCCGGGAAGTTGTTGGTGCCGTAGGCGCGCACGAACAGCTGATACAGGTAGGCGGCTTCATTGCTGGCGCGGCCCGAGGTGTAGAACTCGGCCATGTCCGGGCTGGGCAGGGCATTGAGGTGCTTGCCGACCAGGTCGAACGCGGCTTCCCAACTGATGGGTTGGTAGCGGTCGGTCTCGGCGTTGTAGCGCATGGGCTCGGTGAGACGGCCCTGGTATTCCAGCCAGTAATCGCTTTGTTCCAGCAGCGCGGTCACGCTGTGCTTGGCGAAGAACGCCGCGTCCACGCGGCGCTTGGTGGCTTCCCAGTTGACGGCCTTGGCGCCGTTCTCGCAGAACTTGACCATGCCGCTTTCCGGCGAGTCGCCCCAGGCACAGCCCGGGCAGTCGAAGCCGCCGTTCTGATTGGTCTTGAGCATCATGCGCAGGTTTTTCAGCGCGTTATCGCTGGTCAGCCAGGCTTGCGCCACGCTGATCAACGCACCCCAGCCGCCGGCCGGGCCTTTATAGGGCTTATAGCGTGGGGTTGGGGTCTGGTCGGCTTGGTGGTGAAGGCTCATGGCTGGTACTCCATCGCAGGGCTGTAGACCCGCGGCGCGCTTTTCTGCGGCAGGTGGATGAGATTGAGGTTATGCCGGCGCGCCCATTGCAGGGCAAGGCCAGTGGGCGACGACAGGCTGACCAGGGTCTGGATGCCCGCGCGCAGGACTTTCTGGATCAATTCGAGACTGCAGCGGCTGGTGACAATCGCCAGCCCGCCGTCGGTCGGAATCTTTTGGCGAATCAAGGCGCCAATCAGTTTGTCCAGGGCGTTATGCCGGCCGATGTCTTCGCGGCCCATCAACAATTCGCCCTGGTTATTCATGAACACCGCCGCATGCACCGCGCCGCTGTGTTGGCCCAGCGGCTGGAATGCACTGATGCGCTGGCGCAGGCCATCGAGCCATTCGGCCGGTGGCAAAGGGGCGCCGGGCAGCACCTGAAGTTCGGGCAAGGCCTGCTCCACCGCTTCGACACCGCACAGGCCGCAGCCGCTGGTACCGGCCAATTGGCGGCGCTGCTGCTTGAGGTTCCAGAATGCACGGCTGGAAATCTGTACCTGAGCATACTGGGCGGAACCCGAGCCACTGAGCTTCAGATCGTATATGTCGCTAACATCGCGGATGATGCCGCTGCCAAGGCTGAAACCGACGATAAAATCTTCAAGGTCGGTCGGCGTCACCAGCATGACGGCCTGGCTGATATCGTTGTAGGCAATCGCCAACGCCACCTCTTCGGCCAGCGCAGTGCTGCCGACGTCGGTGTGTTCCAGATTGCTGTACTGATAGCTCTGGCTGGCGGCGGGCGCTGGCGTTTCGAGGGCGGGCGCCGCGCAGGTGGGGCGCTTGGCGTTCATGGGGCAATACCACCGGCGGATTGATCAGTGTTCAGACTAGGCGCGACAAAGGGTCGCGTCTAATCGCCAGTATTGATGTATTGATAGATGGCGTCGATCAAGGTTCGTTTTTTAGTCAAGGAGTGACCCGGAACCCAGATCTTTGGGACTGGTCTAGTCTTGGGCATCAGGTACTTAAACCCAAGGAGAGCGCACCATGAGTATTTTCAGTTTTGTTAAGGAAGCAGGCGAGAAATTGATTGATCTGCTGACGCCGGGTAATGCCAACGCCAGTGAGCAGTTGAAGGACCACATCTCCAAGGTTGGCCTTGGAAATCCGAATGTGCAGGCCACCGTTGAGGGTGACAAAGTCACGGTAACGGGCGAAGTCGCAACTCAGGAAGAGAAAGAAAAAATCATCCTGGCGGCCGGTAATATCGAAGGCGTCGGCAGTGTCGAAGACAAGATCACCGTCTCCGGCCCGGCGGTTACCGCTGCGCGTTTCGTGGTGGTGAAAAAAGGCGACACCCTCAGCGCGATTTCCCTGACGGTGTACGGCAACGCCAATCAGTACAACAAGATTTTCGAGGCCAACAAGCCCATGTTGTCGCACCCGGACAAAATCTACCCAGGCCAGACCCTGCGTATCCCTGAGTAATACGCAGGATAAAATGAGGAAGCTCGCCCTTTTTGCAGGAGCGAGCTTGCTCGCGAAAAACTCACAGGCACCGCGTTTATCCAGGAAATACGCGTTATCGTTGACGTTTTTCGCGAGCAAGCTCGCTCCTACAGAGATTGGTATTAGGGCGTATCCCCTCCCACACTCGCTCAAAGCCCGGTAATAAGTTCTCGATAATTCCCGACGGCTGCGAACTCTGCGGTGTCCTTTGGCCCCTTTTTGCTGTCGGGCTCTTTGACTGCCAGCAAATGGGCCACCCCGAAATCCCTGGCACTGCGCAGAATCGGCAAGGTGTCGTCGATAAAAAGGCTCCGGGCCGGGTCGAAGTCGATGTCTGCTTGCAGCGCTTCCCAGAACTGCGGGTTCTCCTTGGGAAAACCGTAATCGTGGGAGCTGATCAGTCGTTCGAAGTACGGCGCCAACTCGATGCGCTCCAACTTCAAGGACAACGAATCGCGATGAGCGTTGGTGATCATGATCACGCGCTTGCCGGCCTGCTTGATCGCTGCCAGAAAAGTATCGGCGTCCGGGCGCAGGGCAATCAGGTGGGCGGTTTCCAGCTTGAGTTCGCGCACCGGGATTGCAAGTTCTGCGCTCCAGAAATCCAGGCAATACCATTGCAACTGTCCGGCGTTACGCTCGAACAGCGGCTGCAATTCCATTTGCGCCATGGCCAGGCTCACGCCGTGCAGCTCGGCGTAGCGTTGCGGCAGGTGCTCCATCCAGAAGTGGTTGTCGTAATGCAGGTCGAGCAAGGTGCCGTCCATGTCCAGCAGGACAGTGTCGATGGCTTGCCAGGGCAAAGAGGGCATGGGGCGTTCTCATGTAAGTAAAGATATCCGACACAGACAATCGGAAAAGCCACGGTATAGTAACCCGATCACGCCAAGGAGCCGTTTATGCGCCAGAAACCCACCGTCCTCGCCCGCGAAATAGTCGCCAGTAGCCGTTTGTTCCGCGTGGAGGAAGTGCAATTGCGCTTTTCCAATGGCGTTGAGCGCACCTACGAACGTCTGGTGGGCCGTGGTGCGGGTTATGGCGCAGTGATGATCGTGGCGATGATCGACGAAGACCATGCATTGCTGGTGGAAGAGTACTGCGGTGGCACCGATGAATATGAGCTGTCCTTGCCCAAGGGCTTGATCGAGCCCGGCGAGGATGTGCTGGCGGCGGCGGACCGCGAACTCAAGGAAGAGGCCGGCTATGGCGCGCGCCAGTTGGAACATATCACCGAGCTGTCGCTGTCGCCCGGCTATATGAGCCAGAAAATCCAGGTGGTGCTCGCCACTGATCTGTACGAAGAGCGCCTGGAAGGCGATGAACCCGAGCCTATGCGCGTGGAGCGGGTCAACCTGCGTGAGCTGTCGGCGCTGGCGCAGAACGAGCAGTTCAGCGAGGGCCGGGCGCTGGCCGCGCTGTATCTGGTACGGGACCTGCTGACCCAGCGTGGGGTGTTCACCTTATGAGCGAGTTGTTTCTGGGCCATCCGTTTATCGCGCCGGTCATTGAACTGGCGCGCCAGGCCGGTGAAGCCATCCTGCCGTACTGGCGTGCCGATGTGGCGGTGACCTCCAAGGCGGATGATTCGCCGGTGACGGCCGCCGACCTGGCCGCGCATCATCTGATTCTCGCGGGGCTCACGGCGCTGGACCCGAGCATTCCGGTGCTGTCCGAAGAAGACGCCGATATCGAACAGAGTGTGCGCGCCGGTTGGCAGCGCTGGTGGCTGGTGGACCCGCTGGACGGCACCAAGGAATTCATCAGCGGCAGTGAAGAGTTCACGGTCAATATTGCCTTGATCGAGCAGGGCCGTGTGGTGTTCGGCGTGGTCTCGATGCCCACCAGCGGTCGTTGCTATTTCGGCGGCGCGGGCCTGGGAGCCTGGCGCTCGGATGTGAATGCCGCGCCCAGGCAGATCCAGGTGCGCCAGACGCCGGCGGCGGGTGAAGCCTTTACCGTGGTTGCCAGCCGCCGGCATACCAGCCCGGAGCAGGAGCGTTTGCTGGAGGGGTTGAGCCAGGGTTTGGGCGAGCTGAAACTGGCGAATATCGGCAGCTCGTTGAAGTTCTGCCTGTTGGCCGAAGGCAGTGCCGACTGCTATCCGCGCCTGGCGCCGACGTCGCAGTGGGATACCGCGGCGGCGCAAGGTGTGTTGGAAGGGGCGGGGGGCGCGGTGCTGGAGTTAAACGGTAAGCCGTTCAGCTACCCGGCGCGGGAATCGTTGCTGAACCCGTTCTTTCTGGCGTTGCCGGCCAAGGCGGCATGGCGTGAACGCTTGTTGAGTCTGGCCAGGTCTTAAGACCTGCGCAAATTAAAAATGTGGGAGGGGGCTTGCCCCCGATTGCGGTGTAACAGTCAGAAGCGGGTTGCCTGACACACTGCTATCGGGGGCAAGCCCCCTCCCACATTTGCTTTGTGTGATGGCGGCTAGCGGTGCAGGACGTATTGGCCGGTAAAAGTCACCGCGCGCTCTTCGCTGCCCTCATTCACAATCCATGTGTCCAGCGCCAACCGCGCCCGGCCATGGCGTCTGTAGGTCGCCACGAAGCGCTTCCACACCTTGTCCTCCGGCGCCGCGCAAATCACCGTCGCATCCTGCGTCACCGGCAACGGATAACTGATCTGTCCTTCCTGAATCACGATGTGCCCGTCTTCGATGCCGTCTTCGCGCAGTCTCAGGTGCAACCAACCCCAGCCTGCCAGGACGGCGCCGCAGTAAAGACTGCCGCCAAACATGGTGCTCTTGTGGTTGATATTGGCTTGCAAGGGCAGCTGCAGTTGCAACTGGTGGTGTTGCCAGTCGAGCACCTTGAGCCCCATTTCCCGAGTGAGGGGGATGTCGTGATGAAGGATGGATTCCAGGTAACGGCTGTCGCGGCTCATGGCGGTCTCTTGGCGGGTGGACGGGGTCATTCGTCGTCTGCGCTGTGGTTGGCGCTGTCGGCGAAGTTCAGGCCGTGTTTGCGCAGTTTGTCGTGCAGGGTTTTGCGTGGCACGCCGAGGGCTTCGGCGAGGCTGCGCAGGGAGCTGTGTGGCCGGGTCAGCTCGGCGGCGATCAGGCTTTTTTCGAATTGTTCGACTTGCTCGCTCAAACCGCCAGGCGTGGAGGTCAGGGTGCTGGTGGATGGATCGTCCGGCGTACTGTCCAGGGCCAGTTCCAGGCCCAGGGCGAAGCGTTCGGCGGCGTTTTGCAGCTCGCGCACATTGCCCGGCCAACTGTGGCGCAACAGCAGGGCGCGTTGCCCCGGTTGCAACTCGTGCAGCGGCAGGCCGTGGCGGCTGCTGGCTTCGTCGGCGAAGTGCTGGAACAGCATCAGCGCGTCTTCGCCACGTTCGCGCAGCGGTGGAATGCGCAGCGGCGCGACGTTGAGACGGTAATACAAGTCGGCGCGGAAGCGGCCCTGGTCGGCCGCCTGGCGCAGGTCTTCCTTGGTGGCGGCGATGATGCGGATGTCCAGCGGGATCAACTGGTTGCCGCCCAGGCGCTCGACCACCCGCTCCTGCAGCAGGCGCAGCAGCTTGACCTGCACGTCCAGGCTCATGCTTTCGATTTCATCGAGAAACAGCGTGCCGCCGTTGGCGAATTCGAACTTGCCGATACGGCGCTTCTGCGCGCCGGTAAACGCGCCGGGTTCATGGCCGAACAGTTCACTTTCCACCACCGACTCGGCCAGTGCCCCGGCGTTGATCGCCACGAACGGACCGCTGCGACGGTTCGATAGATCGTGCAGGGCCCGGGCGACGACTTCCTTGCCGGCGCCGGTTTCGCCGAGGATCAGCACATCGGCCTTGGTCGCCGCCAGTGCACCGATTTGCTCGCGCAGGCGCAGCATCTGCGGCGAATGTCCGACCAGGCGTGTGCTCAGTTGCTGCCGATCGCTGAGGGCCAGGCGCAGGCTGCGGTTGTCCAACACCAGGCGGCGCAGGGCCAGGGCGCGGCGTACGCTGTCGAGCAACGCGTCGCTGGCGAAGGGTTTTTCAAGGAAGTCGTAGGCGCCGGCGCGCATGGCCTGCACTGCCAGGGGCACGTCGCCGTGGCCGGTGATCAGCAGCACCGGCAGGTCCGGGTCCTGGCCGTGCAGTTCGGCGAGCAACTCCAGGCCGTCCATGCCGGGCATGCGGATATCGCTGACCACCACGCCCGGCCAGTCCCGCGACAGGCGCGCGGTGAGGCCGCTGGCTTCGCCCAGGGTCAGCACTTTCAGCCCGGCGAGGTCGAGGGTCTGGCATAACGCTTGACGCAAATGGGGATCGTCGTCGATCAGCACCACCTGAATCTGGTTATCGATACTCATACACTGCGGTCCTCGGACGGTTGCACACTGACGCCCGGCGAGCCGGCGCGCAATTTCAAGGTTAACAGCGCGCCGCCTTCCTTGTGGTTGGCGAACAGCAGCTCGCCGCCAAACGCACGCATCAGGGTTTCACAGATGGCCAGGCCCAGGCCCAGGCCCTGGGTGCGTGTCTTGGTGGTGTAGAACGGCTCGCTGGCGCGGCCCAGGGCTTCCATGCAAAAGCCCGGGCCGTTGTCGCGGATGTACAGGTTGACGCCCTGGTCGGTGGTTTGGGCACTCAGCCAGAGTTTGCGCGGCGGGCCTTTTTCGGTGAGGGCGTCGAGGGCGTTGGCCAGCAGGTTGCCCAGCACCTGGCGCAGACGGGTTTCACCGGCTTGTACCCATAAGGTCGCCTCGGGCAGGTCGCGGATCAATTCCACTTCCATCGAGCGCCGCCGCTTGCCCAGCAACGCCAGCGCATCGTCCAGCGCCGGTTGCAACGCCACGCTTTCCGGCGCGTGGCGGTCGCGGCGGGCGAACGCGCGCAAGTGCGCGATGATCGACGCCATGCGCCCGGTCAGTTCGCTGATCAACTTGAGGTTGCCGCGGGCATCGGCGGTGCGCTCATGGTCGAGCAGCACTTCAGCGTTTTCCGCGTAGCTGCGAATCGCCGCCAGGGGTTGGTTCAGTTCATGGCTGATGCTGGCCGACATGGTGCCCAACGCCGAGAGTTTACCGGCCTGTACCAGGTCGTCCTGGGCGCGTACCAGTTCCTGCTGGGCGTGTTCGCGCTCCAGCACTTCCTGTTTCAGGCGCCGATTCAGGCCCTCCAGGTCGCTGGTCCGCTCGGCCACGCGCATTTCCAGCTCGCGGCGGGCCTTGGCTTCGAAGGCGATACGCTCCAGGTAATGGCGACGGCGCTGCATCATCAAGCCAAGCAGCAGCATCAGCACCAGCAATGTCGCGCCGCCGACGGCCACCACGGTGCGCACCGGGCGGTTGATCAGCGACTGTGGGGCGAGGATTTCCACGTTCCAGCCGGTTTCGGCGATGGCGGTGGATTGACGCAGCCAGGCGCTGCTGCTGATGTTCAGTGGCTGCGGATCACGGGTCGGGTAGGGCTGGATGGCAATAATGGCCTGGCTTTCTTCGTCGGTCAGCGGGCGTGTGGCGCGGAACCGCCATTGCGGGCGCGAGGTGAGGATCACCACGCCATTGTGGTCGGTCACCAGCAGTTGTTCCGGGGTATTGCCCCACAGGCTCTCGGTGTGGTCCAGGTCGACTTTGACCACCAGCACACCGATGATTTTCTCATCATCGCGCACGGCGGCGGCGAAGAAATAGCCGCGCTTGGCCGAGGTGGTGCCCAGCCCGAAAAAACGTCCCAGGCGCCCGGCCATCGCTTCGCTGAAATAGGGGCGAAAGGAAAAATTGCGCCCGACAAAGCTGTCTTGTTTATCCCAGTTGGACGCGGCGAGGGTCTTGCCGCTGGTGTCCATCAGGTACATCACCTCCACCCCGGCCTGGGCGGCGACATCCTTGAGCAGCACGTTGGCATTGACCAGGTTGGTGCTGATCTGCGGCGCATCCAGCGCGGTGCGCAGGGCCGGCAGGTCACCGAGGATCTGCGGCAGCACTTCGTAGCGATGCAGGGTGCCCAACAGGTTGGCGACGTACAGGTCCAGGGTCTGGCGGTTCTGCCCGGCCAGCTCGCTGCGGTAGTAGCGCTCGGCCAGATGTTCCAGCGGCCATAGCAGCGGCGACAGGCACAACGCCAATAGGGCCAGGCTGCGCCAGCGGGGTCTTCGTGGAAGAGGTGGGGTCATGGGAATCGTGCGCCTGTGGGTACAGGCGCATTATGCCTAGTGCTGCCTGGCAAGACACTCGTGCAATGCGTCCTGCCATTGCGGCTGGCTGACGTGCCATTGCTGCTGCAGGCGGCTGCAATCGAGGCGCGAGTTCAGCGGGCGCCTGGCGGGTGTTGGGTAGGCGCTGGACGGGATCGCTTCCAGCTCGGCACAGGGTTTGCCTTCGGCACGCAGTTGCTCGCCAATCGCCTCGGCAAAGCCGAACCATGAGGTTTCACCCTGGGCAGTCAGGTGATAAACCCCCCACTCCCCGGCGTCACCGGCTTGCCAGCGCTCGATCAGTGCGCGCGTACTGTCGGCGATGGTCCCGGCCCACGTCGGCGCGCCGATCTGGTCGGCGACGATGCGCATCTGCGGTTTCTCCTGCAGCAGGCGCTGCATGGTCAGCAGGAAGTTCTTGCCGTGGCTGGAATACACCCAACTGGTGCGCAGAATCAGGTACTTGCCGCCCACGGCCGCAATCGCCTGTTCACCCGCCAGTTTGCTCTGGCCGTACACACCCAGTGGGTTGGGCGTGTCGTTTTCGGTGTACGGGGCAGGTTTGCTGCCGTCGAACACGTAGTCGGTGGAGTAATGAATCAGCGGGATACCCAACGCCTTGGCTTCTTCGGCGAGAATGCCGGGAGCGATGGCGTTGATGGCGAAAGCTGCGTCCGGCTCGCTTTCGGCCTGATCGACCGCAGTGTGGGCGGCGGCGTTGATGATCAGGTCGGGTCGGTGAGCGCGCACTTTTTCGCGGATAAGCGCCGCGTTAGCCAGATCAAGCTGGTCGCGGCCCAGCACGACGAGTTCGCCCAGGCCCTGGAGGCGCTGTTGCAGCGCCTGGGAGACCTGGCCGTGCTGGCCGGTGATCAATATCTTCAGGGGCGTTGTCACGGGAACAGGTCCGCATCCTTCAGGCTTTTACCGACCTGATCCTTGGCGGACAGGGTCGGTGGGCCATCGAGCTGCCAATCGATATTGAGGTCCGTGTCGTCCCAGCGAATACAACGCTCTGCCGACGGGGTGTAGTAATCGGTCGTCTTGTAGAGGAATTCGGCGTAATCGCTCAGCACAAGGAAACCGTGGGCAAAGCCCGGTGGTATCCACAGCTGCCGATTGTTTTCGGCAGACAGGCGCACGCTGGCCCACTTACCGAAATGAGGAGAGCTGCGGCGGATATCCACCGCCACATCCAGCACTTCCCCAGCCGTCACACGCACCAGTTTTCCCTGGGCGTGTTCGACCTGGTAGTGCAGGCCACGCAGCACGCCTTTCAAGGAGCGTGAGTGGTTGTCCTGCACAAACTGAAGTTTCAACCCGCTGGCGTTTTCAAACTCGCGGGCGTTGAAACTCTCATAAAAAAAGCCGCGGTCATCGCCGAATACTTTCGGTTCGATGACCAATACACCAGGCAGCTCAGTGGTGCTCACATTCATTTAGGGTTCCCGGCCAACATGTACAGATATTGACCATAGCCGGTTTTGCCGAAGTATTTAGCGCGTTCCAGCAAATAGTCACGATCAATCCAGCCGTTGTCGTAGGCGATTTCTTCCAGGCAGGCGACTTTCAGGCCCTGGCGATGCTCGATGGTCTGCACGTAAGTGGACGCTTCCAGCAGGCTGTCATGGGTGCCGGTGTCGAGCCAGGCGAAGCCGCGGCCAAAACGTTCAACATGCAGGTCGCCGCGCTTGAGGTAGGCGTTGTTGACGTCGGTAATCTCCAACTCGCCGCGTGGCGAAGGCTGCACGGCCTTGGCGATCTTGATCACGTCGTTGTCGTAGAAATACAGGCCGGTCACCGCATAGCTGGATTTAGGCTTGGTCGGTTTCTCTTCAATCGACAGGGCGCGGCCGTCCTTGTCGAAATCGATCACGCCGAAACGCTCCGGGTCCTTGACCCAATAGCCGAACACCGTGGCGCCGGATGGGCGTTTTGCGGCATTGCGCAACTGATCGCCGAAGTGCTGGCCGTGGAAGATGTTGTCCCCCAGGATCAGGCACACCGGGTCGTTACCAATGAACTCCTCGCCAATGATGAACGCCTGGGCCAAACCATCGGGCGAAGGCTGTTCCGCATAGCTGAAGCGCACGCCGAACTGGCTGCCGTCACCCAAAAGGTTGCGGTATTGCGGCAGGTCCACCGGCGTGGAAATCACCAGGATGTCCTTGATCCCCGCCAGCATCAGCACCGAGATCGGGTAGTAGATCATCGGCTTGTCGTACACCGGCAACAGCTGTTTGGACACGCCCAGGGTAATGGGGTGCAAACGGGTGCCGGAACCGCCGGCCAATACAATTCCCTTCATCATGCGATCAGATCCTTCACGTCAGTATTGCCAAGTCGTTCACCTTGATAGCTGCCATCCTGGACCCTGCGGCACCATTCCAGGTTATCGAGGTACCACTGCACGGTCTTGCGCAGTCCGGTCTCAAAGGTTTCTTCCGGGACCCAGCCCAGTTCGCGCTCGATTTTGCTGGCGTCGATCGCGTAGCGTTGGTCGTGGCCCGGACGATCCTTGACGAAAGTGATCAGGTCGGTGAATTTTTCCACGCCGGCCGGACGCTGTGGCGCCAGCTCTTCCAACAGCGCGCAGATGCCGCGTACGACGTCGATATTCTTCTGTTCGTTGTGGCCGCCGATGTTGTAGGTCTCGCCCACCACCCCGGTCGTCACCACCTTGAGCAGCGCACGGGCGTGATCCTCGACGAACAGCCAGTCGCGCACTTGCAGACCATCGCCATACACCGGCAGCGGCTTGCCCGCGAGGGCGTTGAGAATCACCAGTGGGATCAGTTTTTCAGGGAAGTGGAACGGCCCGTAGTTGTTCGAGCAGTTGGTCAACAGCACCGGCAGGCCGTAGGTCCGCTGCCAGGCGCGGACCAGATGGTCGGAGGCCGCCTTGCTGGCCGAGTACGGCGAGCTGGGGGCGTAAGGCGTGGTTTCGGTGAAGAGATCGTCCACGCCGTGCAGGTCGCCGTACACCTCATCGGTGGAGATGTGGTGGAAACGGAACGCACTTTTGGCCGGTTCAGCCAGCTTCTGCCAATAGGCACGGGTGGCTTCGAGCAGGCTGTAGGTGCCGACGATGTTGGTCTGGATAAAATCCGACGGGCCGTCGATGGAACGGTCCACATGGGACTCGGCCGCCAGGTGCATGATCGCGTCTGGCTCAAAGCGCGCCAGGACGGCGCTGACGGTGGCCTGGTCGATGATATCGGCCTGGACGAACTCGTAGCGGCTGTTGGACGCAATGCTGGCCAGCGACTCAAGGTTGCCGGCGTACGTGAGCTTGTCCAGGTTGAGCACTTCGTGCTCAGTATGCTGGATCAGATGCCGGATCAGGGCCGAGCCAATAAATCCGGCACCGCCGGTGATGAGAATGCGCATGTCGAGGGCCTTTTCCTTAGACGGACATTAAGCGAAAGAAGCATAGCTTGAGTTGTGAATCGAACGGGCGCAAGCGCGGCGAGCAGGAGGGGTTGATTAACGCCTCCGAACAATGGCGATATAGACGCCTGATAAAACCGAGGTCGTCACAATGTTGCTCGCCACATTGGTCCATCGCGCCAGCCTGCCGTGCCTCTGGTTGAGCCTTGAGCAGGCAGCCATTACGGCCTGAGTGGCACATTGCGATCTCTGGGCAGTCAGCACGACGTTAACTTCAACACTGACAGCGTCCTGAGGGGCTTCGTTCTGAAAATTTGCCAGGTGACAGTTGTAAAAATCGATTGTTATCGGCTGAAAACGATTGTGTTTATCGAATTTCACATTTTTAAGTTACTAAAGCCGATATTTATCCGTTATAAAGTCGGCTTTCACCCCATTCGGAGCCTTCATCGTCATGACTACCTTGCACAGCACGCCTCGCGCCGATGGCTTTCATATGCCCGCCGAATGGGCGCCACAAACCCAGACCTGGATGATCTGGCCCGAGCGCCCAGACAACTGGCGCCTGGGCGGCAAGCCGGCGCAGGCGGCCCACGTGGCTGTGGCCAAGGCCATCGCACGGTTCGAACCGGTGACCGTCGCGGTTTCCGCCGGCCAGTACGAAAACGCCCGCAGCCGACTCGACGTGCCGAATATCCGCGTGGTGGAGATGTCCAGCGACGACGCCTGGGTGCGGGACACCGGCCCGACATTCGTGATCAACGACAGCGGCGAAGTGCGCGGTGTGAACTGGGATTTCAACGCCTGGGGCGGATTTGACGGCGGTTTGTATGCGCCGTGGAACCGCGACTCACAAGTGGGCGGCAAGATTCTCGAGATCGAGCGCGCCTCGCGTTACCGCACCGAAGGCTTTGTGCTGGAAGGCGGTTCGATTCACGTCGACGGCGAAGGCACCCTGATCACCACCGAAGAGTGCCTGTTGAACCGCAACCGCAATCCACACCTGGATCGCGCAGCCATTGAAGCGGTACTCAGCGCCAACCTGGCTGTGGATAAGATCATCTGGTTGCCGGATGGCCTGTTCAACGACGAAACCGACGGCCATGTGGATAACTTCTGCTGCTACGTGCGCCCCGGTGAAGTGCTGCTGGCCTGGACCGACGACCCGCAAGACCCGAACTACGCGCGCTGCCATGCCGCCATGGACGTACTGCAAAGCAGCACTGACGCCCAGGGCCGCTCGTTCACGGTGCACAAGATGCCGATTCCAGGGCCGCTGTACGCCACCGAGGAAGAATGTGCCGGTGTCGATCCGGTGGACGGGAGCCAGGAACGTAATCCGAGCGTGCGCTTGGCCGGCTCCTACGTGAACTTCCTGATCGTCAACGGCGGCATCATCGCGCCGAGCTTCGACGACCCGCTGGACCACCAGGCCAAGCAGATCCTGCAGAACCTGTTCCCGCAACACGAAGTAGTGATGGTGCCGGGCCGCGAACTGTTACTGGGGGGCGGCAACATTCACTGCCTGACCCAGCAGCAGCCCGCCCCGCAGAGAAATTGAGTGCAGTTGTAACAGTGCCTTGATGGCGAGTGAGCACCGCGTGATAGCGGTGTTCCAGGCAAGCCCGCGGCCCTGCAACGTCGCGGGCTTTTTTGCTTCTGAATACCCGTGAATACGGGACATTGGCATAGCTCTTGTATCGCATAGAGGCGACAGGGACTCAGGTCAAGACCGCGTTGTTCTGTCACATACCTTGAGTACGTTAGCCGCTCACGCAGCAGGAGAGAGCGCTGAAATGAATGCCGAAATCAACCCGATGTACATGCGCACGTTCCACCCGGTGCGGGTCGATGGCGATGCCATCCACGCGCTGGGGCTCTGGTTGAAGGAAAACGGCTCGCGGCAAGTCAGGCAACAGCCTGACTTGCGCAGCGTGATGAGCGAACGCTACCCGGCGGGTTTGTTCACGGAGGATGAGGTGCAGGTGTTGTGCGAGCTGATGAGTCACTGAAGAGTGCCCACACCACAGGAGGAACTTTAGAAACTGTAGGTGCCCGTCACCACCACACTGCGCTGCTCCCCCGGCTGAATCTGCGCGACACTGGTGGCCGAGGCGTAATAGCGTTTGTCGGCGATATTGTTCAGCGCAGCCCTCACGTCCCATTCTTTCTGACGGAACCCGGCCAGCGCGTCCCAGCGACCATAACCGGGTAATACCACCGTGTTGAGGTTGTCGGCATAACGATCACCGACCAGGGTCAGGCCGGTTTCCGCATACCAGCCCATCTGTGGTTTCCAGGTGATGAACACGCTGGCATTGCGCTTGGCCACGTCGCTGATGCGCTTGCCTTCGAAACCGTTGTTGTCCTCCTCCACCTTGGCATCCTGCAGGCCGATGCCGCCGCGCACATACCAATGGCCGACGACCTTGCCGGTGGCGGTCAGCTCGATGCCGCGCGAACGTTGCTTGCCTGTCAGCAGGGTAATGGTGCGGTCCAGCGGGTCGCTGGTGCGGCGGTTGTAGAGTTCAAGCTCGTACACGGCCAGGGTGGTGCTCAAGCGGTCGTCAAGCCAATCGCTTTTCACCCCAATTTCCTTCTGTTTGGTCAGCTCGGGGCTGAGATCATTGACGCTGCCGGCGGCGTTTGGCGTGATGCCGATCAAGCCGCCGCCTGCCGGGGAGAACGTCTTGCTCCACGAAGCATAGAAGGCGTGATGCTCCAGCGGCGTCCACACCAGGCCGACGCGGGGGCTGGTGCTGTGGCTTTTTACGTCCTGTTGAGTGTTGAGCAGCTTGTTGGTGGTGTCCACTTCGAAGCGGTCATAACGCAGCCCGCCCAACAGTTGCCACTGATCGTTCAGGCGCAGTTGATCCTGCACGTACAGGGCGCGGCTTTCGACTTCAGTGTGGTTGTCGCTCGAAACGCTCATGCGGCCGGTATGGCTGAGGTGACGGTTGGGTTGGTGCAGATTCAGGCTCGGTACAGCCTGGCCGCCTCGATTGGGCGCGGTGGCCGAGTAGAGTTTCGGGTCGCGGCGCTGGCTGCCCAGTTCAATCCCGGTAAGCAGGCGGTGCTCCAGCCCGAAGGTATCGAAACCCCCTTCCAGCTCAAGGTTGTTGAACACGTTGCGGGTGGTCAGGTCCTGCTGCCAGTGCTGGCGGCTGACGGTGTTGGTTCTCGCGTCGTAGGCGGTCTGATAGGTGTTGTCGAAATCGCTGTCGAGCTTGAACACGCCCAGGGTGTGGCGCAGTTGCCAGTTGTCGTTGAGCTCATAGGCCAGTTTGGAGCGCAGGGACTGGGAGGTGTCATCGATGTAATCGCCGCTGGAGAAATAGGTAGTGCTGCGGCTCACCTCCGCAGGGCGTCCATTGACCCCAGGAATGCCGCGGTCCGGCGTGCGGTTGTAGCGGCTGTATTCGTATTGCACCAGCCAGTTCAGCTCGGGCGTGAGTTGCCAGCTCATCGACGGCGCGAACAACTGGCGGTTGCCACTGACGCCATCGCGAAAGCTGTTGTTGTCCAGGTTGCCCATGTTCAGGCGCAGGCTGATGTTATCGCTGGGGTCGGTACTCAGGTCGGCGTACAGGCTGCGCAAATCGTTGCTGCCGCCCTGGGCTTCGAGGCTGGAGCTGCGCCCGGGGCTTGGCAGTTTGCTCACACGGTTGACGATCCCGCCCTGGCCGCCGCGCCCGTAGAGCACCGCTGCCGGGCCCTTCAGCACCTCGATACGCTCGATGTTGTGCAGGTCACGCACGTATTGGCTGTCGTCGCGGATGCCGTCCAGGTAGAAGTCATTGCTTGCATCGAAACCGCGGATACGCAGGCTGTCGAAGCGCGTGTCGGCGCCGCTGCTGACGTTGGGAATACCGCTCAACGCCTGGCCCAGATCGTGGGTGCCATAGGCGCGCAGGCTGTCGGTTTTCACCGAATCGATCGCCTGGGGTACGTAACGCACGGCGGTCGCAGTGCGCGTGGCGGTGGTGCTTTGCTTGATGCGGGGGTCGTCTTCGTCGAGTTCGGCGCTGATCGAGGTGGCAGGCAACACTGTGGTAGCACAGGCAAAACCGGCAGACAGCACAGCAGAAAGCCCAAGAAGAACGGGCGTCAGGCGAGGGGCAGGCATGGGAAAAAGTGTCCGAATTGTCAGGGATGAGAAAACGCGCAAATGGTAATGCTTTGCATTTGCTTGCGGGATCTATTCCCAAACGTATCGTCGGTTAATTTGTTACTTAGTGTGTTTTTTTGCAGGGGCTGTTGGGATTTTTGGACGGTTACCCAAGCGCAATAGGTCTGTGCTTAGAATTATTTAGCCTAAATACAGGTGCTTCACGAAATTGACACATAGTTCAACGCGCGCATAGGATTGCGCCCAACGCCTGTGGCTGACAGCCATGACTCATCCAATAAGAAAAGGCCCGCGGCAGTTCAGTCGTCCGCGGGCCTTGTTTTTTCTGGAGAAAGTCGACACCGGAAAATGATAGGGGCCTGGTGTCATAGCGCGTACTCAACCAGTAATAAGGAATATAAGAACATGTTGAAGCAACGGATGAGTCTGATCGCTCTGGGGATTTTGAGCGCATCGGCAGCCATGGCGAACGACCAGGAGCAATCCAAGGGTTTCGTTGAAGACAGCCACCTGAACATCGCAGCACGCAACGCCTACATCAGCCGTGACTACAAAAACGGCAAGCAGGACAAAGCCGAGTGGGGCCAGGGCTTCATCGGCAAGTTCGAGTCCGGTTTCACCCAGGGCACTGTAGGGGTGGGTGTGGACGTGATCGGCCAATACGCCATCCGTCTGGACGGCGGTAAAGGTCGCAGCGGCGCCGGCGGTATCGACTTCTTCAAGCAAGGCGACAGCGGTGAAGCGGCCAACGACCTGGCCAAAGGCGGCGCAGCCGTCAAGGCGCGTATTTCCAACACCGTGATCAAATACGGTCAGCAGATGCCGGCCGTGCCGGTCCTGCAGTACGACAACTCGCGCCTGTTGTCGGAAACCTACGAGGGCACCTCGATCGTTTCCAAGGAAATCGCCGGCCTGCAACTGGACGCCGGTCACTTCACCAAGGAAGCCCGCAAGAGTGCCGAAGGCAGCGACAGCGGCCGCCTGAAGAGCATCAACTACATCGGTGGCAGCTACAAATTCACCGAAAGCCTGTCGGCTGCCCTGTATGCCTCCGATATGCAGGACGTGCTGAAGAAGCAATACGTCAACGTCAACTACGTGCTGGCGCTGCCAGAGAAACAGTCGCTGACCTTTGACTTCAACGGCTACAAGACCAAGCTGGACCGCAGCTTCGCCCTGGAAAACCAAGGTGATGCGGACGCACGCGACAACAAAATCTGGAGCCTGGGCGCTACCTGGGCTGTTGGCCCGCACAGCTTCACCGTCGCTCACCAGCGCAGCACCGGCGACACCGGCTACCTGTACGGCGGCTACCGCAACGCCGGCGGCATCGGCGATGGCGGCAATACCATCCTGCTGGCCAACTCCTACTGGTCCGACTTCAACGGCAAGGACGAGCGCTCCTGGCAGGCCGGCTACGGCATCGACTTCACCACCTTCGGTGTACCGGGCCTGACCTACAACGTTGCCTACGTGCGCGGTACCAACATCGACGACGGCACCGGCCGTGGCGATGGCACCGAGCGCGAAATCTGGAACCAGTTCAAGTACGTGGTCCAGAGCGGCCCGGCCAAAGACCTGAGCCTGCGTGCGCGTGCTTCGTGGTTGCGCGTTTCCAACAACGCCAGCAACTACAACGTAGGCGGCAACGAGCTGCGCCTGTTCGCCGACTACCCGATCAATGTTTTCTGATTGATTGCACGTCGTGCCTGATGCCAGGCCACGAAAAACCCCGACTGGTTCGGGGTTTTTTTATGCTCGAAATCAAGCTTATTGGAGGGTGATGGTGACCTTGCCTTTTGCCCTTCCCTGATCGACGTACCGCAATGCCTGCGCGGTCGATTCGAAAGGGAAGGAGCGATCGATGACCGGTTTGATAACGCCCGCCTCGATCAGCGCGGTGATTTTCTGCAGTTGTATTCCATCGGCCTGCATGAACAAAAAGGCATAGCTCACCCCGCGCTTACGGGCTTTTCTGCGAATACCGCTGCTCAGCAGGCGCATGACCTGCCCCAGCACCCAGGGCAAGCCCTGCGATTGGGCAAATTGCGCGGTGGGCGGTCCTGACAGAGAAATAAGCTGTCCACCAGGCTTGAGCACCTTGAGCGATTTCTCCAGTACATCGCTGCCGAGGCTGTTCAATACCATGTCGAAATCGTGCAACTCGTTGGAAAAATCCTGCTGTTTGTAATCGATGACCACATCTGCCCCAAGTGCTTTCACCCATTCGACATTCGCCGTACTGGTGGTGGTCGCCACGAAGGCGCCGAGGTGCTTGGCGAGCTGGATGGCGAGCGTGCCGACACCGCCGGAGCCGGCATGAATCAACACCTTCTGGCCTCTTTTCACCTGGGCGGTTTCAACCAGCACCTGCCAGGCCGTCAAGGCGGCCAAGGGCATGGCAGCCGCTTCGGCCATGCTCAGGTTCGCGGGTTTGAACGCCAGCGCGTTTTCATGCACGGCGATCAACTCGGCAAAGGTCCCGATCCGTGACTCGGGAGGACGTGCATAGACTTCGTCTCCCGGCTTGAATCGCGTGACCGCCGCACCTGTGCGAACCACCACTCCGGCCAGATCATTGCCCAATATCAATGGAAACCTGTAGGGCAGGATCAGTTTGAATTCCCCCGTGCTGATCTTCGAGTCCAGCGGGTTCACGCTCGCTGCATGCACCTGGATCAGCACGTCATGCACACCGACCGCAGGGTCGGGCACTTGGCCAATTCTTCCGTCCTGCTTGCCGTAGCGGTCGATGAAAAATGCCTTCATGGTAGATAGCGCTGCGCCACGGTGGACTGCTTGATCTGCGCCAGAAGCCCCTGGCGCGCGGTTTGCAGCGCATCCCAACGCTCGCCGTCCTGCAGCGCGGGAATGGTCACTGGTTCGCGACGGTCGAAGCCGAGCAGTGCGGCATCCACCAGCGCATCCACTTCCATGATTTCGCTCAAGGTGTTGATGTCGATACCGGCGCGATCCCAGATCTCCGTGCGGGTCGCGGCGGGCAGTACGGCCTGCACGTAGACACCCCGAGGCGACAGTTCCAGGCTCAGTCCTTGGGAGAGGAACAGCACAAACGCCTTGGTCGCCCCATACACCGACATGCCGAACTCAGGCGCCAGCCCCACCACCGAACCGATGTTGATGATCGAGCCTTCACCTGCCTTGGCCAGGCGCGGCGCGATGGCGCTCGCGAGCCGCACCAGCGCGGTGGTGTTGAGGGCCACCAGTTGCGCAACGCTGTCAGTGCTTTGCTCGATAAACGTGCCCGATTGTGCGGCGCCGGCGTTGTTGACCAGGATGCCGATGCGCGCGTCATCGCGCAGGCGCGCTTCGACGGCGTGCAGGTCGTTGAGTTGCGTCAGGTCGGCCTGGAGCACATCGATGGCGACGTTGTGTTTGTCGCGCAAGGCGGCGGCGAGCGTTTCCAGGCGTGAGTGATCGCGGGCGATCAACACCAGGTCATGCCCGCGTTGAGCGAAACGCTCGGCATAAACCGCGCCGATGCCGGTGGAAGCGCCAGTGATGAGAACGGTAGGGCGAGTGGTCATGGTGTCAGCTCTTTGGTCAGGGACGGAGATTTCCGTTCGTTTGGAGGAAGGTCATACCGCTGGTGATTAGGATGATGATCGAAATCTAAACTGTCAACGATTTTGATTATGAACGACATCTATGTATCATTGGCCAATGCATCCAGCGGTAGAGAGGAATCGAACATGCGCGTATCCAAGGCCCAGGCCCAGGCAAACCGGGAGCACATTGTCGAAACGGCGTCAGTCGTGTTTCGCGAACGCGGCTTTGACGGCGTCGGCGTGGCCGACCTGATGGCCGCCGCCGGCTTCACCCATGGCGGCTTCTACAAACATTTCGGCTCCAAGGCTGACCTGATGGCCGAAGCTTCGGCCAACAGCTTCGCGCACTCCCTGGCAGGCGCCGAAAAGTTGAGCGTGAAGGACTTCATCGATCTATACGTGTCCAGAGACCATCGCGACAGTCGCGCGACGGGGTGCACCATGGCGGCGTTGTGCGGTGATGCGGCGCGTCAGTCGGGGGAATTGAAATCGGCCTTTGCTGGAGGCATCGAACGCTTGTTGCAGACACTCGGCGAAAAATGCCCGGCTGGCCCGGATGAGGCGCCGGAAGAGGCGCGGGCGAAAATGATTGATCTACTGGCGAGGGCGGTGGGCGCGATTATGTTGTCGCGGGCTTGTCCGGATGATTCGGCGTTGGCGGATGAGATTTTGGGGGTGTGTAGGGCGCGGATGGAGGGGGCGTTGTCGACTCCAAGCAAGGCCGTTCCTCAAAGGTAGCCAGCACTGCTGTTCGCATAGCGTCCCAACTGCTTATGGCATTGGCGAAGTCAGCAATATTCAACAAGCATCGACTTGCTGAGGTTATTTCTTCTTCGGATTCGTAGATGCCTGATGCAAGGATGGCAGGAAAATCCAGGGTGAAATCGTCAGATAAGTTTTGCGTCCAATCCAATAGGTGGTCCAGGTTATCAACCCTGGCCCGCATGTTTTCATGTAGAGCAAGCAACTGGCGATACAGCTCATTGGGCTGGATATCGACGGTTGCATCGCTGGATACGGCAAGCCACCCATCGAACAAATGCGCCATCTCTTCCATGTGATCGAACGCCTTATGAGCGGTATTTCCGATTGCGTCGCAAGCACCCATGAATAAACGCTTCATGCGGTCGCGCGAATTTCCATCTTCATGCATGAAAGCGGCAGGCGACTGAGGAGTGGCGAAATGCCGTTTCCATTCCGCCACCCAGTGCCTCGGCGATAACGCATCGGCAGCGAAATCGAGATGAGCTAGCAAATCCGCAGCCTTGAGTTGTCCAGTCTCTACCGCCATGACCATCGATTGGAGTGCCCTTTCCAGTGCCACAATGGCTTGGCTTGTCGAGAAGTTATCTTTGACCAGGCTGGCAGCATAGCCGTCCAACTCAAACACAATATCCCGGGATTTATGCAGTAAGTCGTAACCCTGTTCTCGTGGAGAATCAAACTGGTAGTCGCAAAATGGGATGCGCAACCAGTCCGGGCTTTCTTGGGTGTGAATATGGATATCCAATGGAAGGCACCTTCGAGCACCGTTCGAGGCGCACGTCATTCCGACATCACGAAAAACCTGCGCGACGAGCTGTGAGCAGACAATGCCCTCCTGGTCGTTAAACGTTTCAGGGGGGTTGCGAAGGGCAAGCAGCGAGTAGCGCTGGCCAAAATAGTAGTGTGCTCGGAGCATCAGCTTGTCGCGGTGGTCATCGTCAAGGTATTGAAGCCTCGCGACTGATGACTCGCGGATACTGTACTGATCTCTTATCTCACGCCATGCCCGGATTTCTACACCCTTGCCTGGGGTGGCGTGGATGACGCGGAAAGGGCTGATAACCAATGCGACATGCGTGTACAACGCTCGACTGTTTCGCACCAGCGATTGATAGCCGAGGTTGAGGGGGCGACTTTTGCTTTTGCCGCAGAGCAGCAATATGTCACCGGGAGCGGCGGCCCGGCTCAAGGCGGCATCGTTACTCATTAGTTTGCAGGTTCTTCATGCCGACGCTACGTAGCAGGTTGAAAACGAAGTGTGGACGTTTTTTGGACGTTTTGAAGAAAACGGCTCATTAAAATTTTGAGATTTCCAAACCCCAGAAACCACAAAGCCCCGCATTGCGGGGCTTTGAGATATGGTGCCGGCACCAGACGAACGGTATGTTTCTGCGGGGCTAGGTTTTTCGGGCGTCTGGAGTTCGCTGGAAAATTCGGCGTACCCCCAACTAGTAACTATAAGTAAATCAGCTAGTTATGGCGCTCGGTGGAATCGAATTCGGGATTTTTTAGATGTGAGCACATTGTCGGTCTGTAAGTAATTCAGAGCCGCCTACGGAAACACGTTTTTGATTCATTCGAAATTTGATCGATTTATAGACTGTCACAACACCGGCGATGCCCGTAAGCCATTAGGATCGGACATCAGTGAAAAGATACCTTTTCTTATGGTGTCCCATCACAATCTGGAAAGGATATGAAGAGCAGAATATCCAACGAGCCTTGGAATGTGTTGAAATCAGCATCATTATGGTTAATGGCTTGTAGCCATCAATTTAACTGCTATGATAGCATTTCTTGTGAAAGCGGGACCAGCTCAGGCGAATAGCACAGCAATGAATAAAGAACGCTTTAATTTGATGCTTAATATAATCAGAAGTCAGCCATGGCTGGGAGACAAGACTGATGAGCTTGAGCATGTTCTTTTCTCTGAATGTCAGTGCAACACATCTAGACAGCTTGTTTCAGAAATAATAGATAGATTTTTTTATATAAATAGAGAAGATAACTACAAGCTAATAGATAGTCTAGCCAATGAAATAATTTCCAAATATTCCGATCGTGAATCTAGCACGCTAATAACCGCGATGGGGACTGGCTCCGCAACTGATAGTTCGCAACTTGTTGCCTACACACTAAAGCCGATTATGGAGAAAAAAAAGTGGCGACGTCATGCTATAATTAATGATTTTGGAGCCGTATACAAACAATACAAAAAAACAAAACACAATCATATAGTTTTAATAGATGAGTTTGTCGGCTCGGGGCAAACCGTCTTAGGAAGAGTTGAGTCAATCCATACGCAATTAAAAAATGCTGGGGTCCAGGATTACTCTATTGCGGTTAAGGTATTAGTCTCTACTGAGTTTGGCCTTGGAAATGTGACTGCCGCTGGCATCGATATGACCGCGCAGAGGCTTGTCAAAAAAGGCATTGATGATTATTACTCATCAGAAGACGCTGCTCAGCACCGCGACCTAATGAAATTTGTTGAGAGAAACCTTTCTGCTGAGTATGAAGGCAGAGCAATGCCTAGCCTCGGTTATAATGAGGCCCAAGCAACATACTACCGAGAAGATGGAAACACCCCAAATAGTGTTTTTCCTATTTTCTGGTGGGCTTTTAATTGTGATGGCGAAGATAGACATGTATTAATGACTAGAGCTATGGGTGACGCATGAGTTTTCCTCCTGAAGTTCAGCGCGATCTCATACTTGCCGACGTTAAATTATTATATATTATTTTGGCATCATCCGGCGGTTTAGAGCCATTCACCATTTATCGCAGAAGTAGGTATTCGCTTAAATTTTTTCTTGAAAGGTATGCCCGACTTCTTAAGTCTGAGCTAATTATTGAGCACTTGGGTGTGGCGCGTTTGTCAGAGATAGGCGAAATAAATGCTAAAGCGGCATTGCCTAGATTAGTCTCAATGAAAAAAGAGTGGCGCGAAACACCTTCAGATTTTTTACGCCCCAAGCTTTTGGATGACTACTATATACCTAACGTGGATCTGTTAAGTAAAAAACGCTTTCAAACCAAATAAGAATGCAGTATGATCGCGCCGCCTGCAGAGGCTAGTACGTTGGAGTGTAGTCGCTCCCCGGGTAAGGTTCCCGATAACCAAGTTGTAGTAACTTCAGCGATGAAGCGTGCTGAAGTTACTACACTTACAAAACGCTTCGCGTTTTGACGTGGTCCACCCATCCGCAATTTCGCTGCGCGAAATTACAGATGGGTAAAACAAGTCAAAAGCAAAGCTGCTAAAGTAAAGAAGGTAGCCTCTGCAGGTTTTTATGAATGAAATTCTTATAAAGCAATGGCTCGCGCACTTCAGAAAGAGAGGGGTGTCGGGGGCACTTATTGATGTCTATTCCGAATACATTCGGGCTCTTGTAGGTAACTCGGTTCCTGTCATTTTTGAGTTTGAGCATTTGTCTCGATTGATAGGTATTGATCAGACTCGTTTCCGCGCAATGGTAAATTCAACCCCTTCTTTTTATAGAACCTTCCATATTAAAAAAAGATCAGGTGGGCTAAGGAAGATAGACAGTCCATTTCCTTCTTTGCTTATTTGCCAAGACTGGATATATAAAAATATACTATTAAATATCCCTGTTCACTCTTGTGTTCACGGCTATGTACCCGGAAGATCAATATTCACTAACGCCACCCCGCACTTGAAATCAAGATGCATATTAAAGATGGATATAAAAAATTTTTTCCCTTCAATTAAGATTGACTGGGTCGCGAATTTTTTCAATCAGCTAGGATATGCCGACAACGTATCATTTTACTTGGCTTCATTGTGCTGTAAAAATGGCTCTCTGGTTCAAGGGGCATCAACAAGTCCATACCTAACAAATATATTGCTGCGTGGATTGGATCACAGGCTTTCTAATCTCGCTCAAAGTTATAATATGAAATATACTCGCTATGCAGATGATTTAACTTTTTCTGGTGAATATATTCCCCATGCCGTTATTGGCATTGTCGACTCGATCATATCCGACGTCGGATTAAGAGTTAATGCTGATAAAACTAGGCTGCAAATAGCTAGGAATCAGAAAATTGTTACAGGCCTCTCTGTTGCTGGCGAATCAATAGGCGTACCAAGAAGCTTTAAACGTGATTTAAAGAAAGAGTTATACTTTATTCAAAAATATGGCTATCAATCGCACTTATCAAAAAAGAAAATAAGAAAACCTTTCTATATCGACTCTCTTATTGGTAAGGTGAATTTCTGGTTGCAGGCGGAGCCTGCTGATCCCTATGCAATAAAAGCGCTATCCATGTTACATGAGATACAGAAAGGAAACGCTATTTAGAGCGGGTATTTTTCTATTAATCTTAGATATATTGTTTCTGTAACTGAATTCCCTTGGGTTTGTAGCGCCCACAAGCCTTAAAATGAGCCACATTGGTGGCATGATAAACTGGCGTTATCTCGAATAATTCAAAATCTATGCGGTCAGCCAAGTGAACGAAAAGCAGCTTCCTGGCTCGGAGATAGCTGCGCGATTGGGTGTGCCCGTGCACAGGTTGTATCTACGGATTAAGCGCTACCCAAACCCCTGGAACAGCGCGTCCGGGAGGACGATCAGAGTATCGAGCTTTGCCTTCTACGTGCTGAGCTGAAGCGGGTGACGGAGGAGCGAGACATCTTAAAAAGGCCGCCACTTACTTTTCAAGGAGTGCGGCTGAAGTATGCCTTTATTAAGACGCTTGCGGGTGACTAAACGGCTGCTTTTGGCCGATTTCTGACCTTCGTTTAGCGGTTGAACTGCCAAGGTTTTCCTAAGCGATGAGTGAGTAATTGCATGGTCAGCAAATAGTAATAGCGCGTCGATTCAGCGTGCTGGTTTAGGTTGTAATTCAAAACCCACGCAAGGTGTTTTCTCTGCCAAGTCCATGGATTGTCGCGTTGCCAGCGCTCAGCGATCGCTGTTTGGATAGCCTTCGCCTGACGCAGGTGGCGTTGGCGGGTGGTGTGCGATCCGGTCAGGACGCCCGCTAGGAACAGCTCCATATCGAATGGCTTGCTCATGCTCGGCCACCGATGTACGCCGATACCACGTCGATACCGCCGTGTCCGAGCTCATAGCTGATTTGTAAGTGTGCCTCTCGATCAAGGCGTGGATTGAGGCGCCTGCACCTGCCACCGTTGATGGGCGCGAGATGATGGGTGATTTGCTCATAGCATTCGCAAGCATAGGCTGCACGCAATTCGTGGAAGCCTTTGAGATTGTGCGTATGGAGGATATCTCGGGCGGGGCGGACGATCCTCTGCAAGAAGTCGAGGTAGCTTTCGTTCGGTGCCAGCAGGTTGCGGCTGCCATGCGGTAAGACCTGCTCGGCATATCTGAGTGCTTCGCGAACATGCTCGCGCACCATGATCCAGCGAGGTGCTGTTGCTCCGCCGCGGCCACCTTTGGTGCCGTCCTGGATGTTGATCCTCCCGAGTTGCATGGCTTCCCGTTGCAGTCGAGGAAGGTCGGCCAAAATCGCCTCACGTAAACGCATGCCGGTGGCTCGCGCTAACTGAGCTATGGCCGCAGCACGCGGTTGCTGATGTTCGCAAAGCTCGTCGACGATCCGCTTCACGTGTTTGCGGTCTTGGCCTTGCGGCACCGAGCGACGAACACTGGTGCGCTGCATTCCCAACGCCTTGCTCGGACTTGGCACTCTCACATACGGATCACCGCGAAGCGCGGCCATGGTTCGGTTCACGCTGGACAATCGGTTTTGCGCGGTGGCGATGCCGATAGCGCCTTGTTCAACTTGCTGACGCAGATGCCCGGCGTAATCCAGCAAGGTCTGCCGATCAATTTGTCGCGCATCGTTGAGTCCTGGTCCATCCTCCGACCGGCACCACCGGACAAACGCCTGCCAGCGATCACTGTGCGCTTTGACCGTCCCGTAGTGCCCGCCGCCAAACAGATCTTTTAGCGCTTGTGGCCCGGCATAACTCAACTGCCGGCCATAGCCAAAATTTCGCCCGTCTCGTCTACCGCCCAATGCCATGATCGAACTCCTCTCGAAGTAAACTCTTAAAACCTTCCCCACGTCATCCCGCCAAGAATGTTGAGTTATCAGGGATCAAGGCCCCTGCGACCTGTGAGGGTTGTCCACTAACGCGGGACTTGCGGCTCCTTACGACCGGGAGCTTGGGCATCTCATGATCTGACCTCCTGAGCACTTCCGAAGAAGTGGGCGGGTGGAGGCTGCACTGGCTGACGAGATCAGCGCCGCGAGATCCTGAGTCGGGTGAAGGCAGTGATGAGATGACCGGGGCATGCCTGACTGTCAGTCAGGTGCAGTCCATTCCCTGGGTTGCGGCACTATCATCTGCATCGCTGTTGCCGGTGATCACTGGGTGTTTGTCACGCCGATTGTCACGAGGGGAAATGCCGCAATGCCTTGTACGAGTTGGGCTGCAGCAGCGGTAGGAGCGCCCGTCTCTTTCCGGGAGAAAGAGACGGGCGCAGGTTGGCGCAAGGAAATGGCCAAGCGGATAAGTTGCTGCAGGGCAGCTATAAAAGGGGATGAGTTGCCGCAGTGGGCACACTGCTAAAAGTAGGCATCCATCACATCGCTGTGACCGTGCGAGCCGCCGGACGCTAATCGCACTTTGGGAGAACCACCACGGTGTGGCGTAGCCTTAAAGGTTCGGGCTACCTGGGTTGCTGTCAACGACAGCGCCTTGCCCGATCTTTTCTACGCCTGTGGATAATTCGGGTTAAGGCTCGAACTTTTGGGAGTTCTGCAGCTGTGGATGGAATTACTCAGCGATGGAAATCTGTGGTTTTCCACAGACAGTTGCGTGGGCTTTAGATTAGGTGAGGTCCATTCAGCATGGCGGCTTTACAGCCCTGCTTGGATGGAGCCTCTTGGACAAGCGGGTCAGCGAGATTTCGAGAACGTACGCTCACTTTGCTGGGGACTAAAGGTGAGAGCTCCACTTTCTTATCCCTACCGCCCCTCAATCAACGCCCGCTCCTCCAACCAAATCTCCTGAACAAACTGATCCGTAATCGCATAAATCCCATGCCCGCGCCGCATGATGATGTTCTCCGCCACCAGCGCAATCACCACGGGTTGAATTTCTTCAACCCGCACTTCGCGACCTACCGTCTTGGAATATTCCGCCGCCGCATCAGTAGAGAAAATCCCCCGAGCATCGCGTTCCGCAGACGCGATCTTGTTGAAAATCGCCTGAGCCAGGCTGCCCAGCTGTTCGACTTTTTCAAGCTCAATACTCGCTGCTGCCGAGCGTAAGGTGCTGGCGATTACGGGTAGGAAAACATCGGGTTCACCGTCCTGCTGCAAGAGTTGACGCAATGCCTTGAGCATTTCTTCAGGTCGATTGCCTAGGGTATTGAAGGCTTCGACTGCGGCCCCAAGTGAGGGGAGCTTTTCCTTCTTCACCGTCATTGCCAGTCGGTTGAGCAGGAATTCCACGTAGTCGCCCTTTAGCAGCGGGTACGCGGCCGATGTCGCACCGGAAAACGCTTGGTTGCGTTTGGCGGTCAGCTCGCTGACCTGGGCTCTGTGGGAGCCTGTGCCGATAAAGAGGAAGTAGCCCGGCGTATTCGGGCGTGGGTTGATTGCATCACGCGCAGCTTTGAGTGCCAGGAGCAGTTGGTTGCCATCGTCGGAGGAGATGGCATGTTGCACCTCGTCGATGATCAGCACGAGATCGGTCTTCGCTTGGTCGACAACCTCTGTGAGTGCTTGCGCCAATGTGGGGCCGTCGGGGTTGCCGATGCTGTCGAGTTTGAAACCGAACTTGAATCCTGCTGCGCCTAGATCGACATTGCTGACGCGCTTGAGCGTTTCCAGGATTGAAGAGCCCGGCGTTTGCAGTTCTTTGAGGGTTTTGTGGATGGCGTTGTGCACGAGCGTCGCCGGGTTGGCCAGCGTGTCGCTCCAGAGGTCGACGTAAATCACCAGGGCGCCTGCTGCTTCCAGAGCGGGGATGAGGTCGCTGCGCAGGAAGGTCGTTTTACCTGTACGGCGCAGGCCGGACAGAAACAGACCCGAGCGCAGACCTTCATCTAATACGCCTGGATTGAGAAGCTGGTTTGCCATCGACTCGGCCAGTTCAGGGCGCTGAAATATGCTGCTCATGCAATTATCCCTTTTTATGGATACGCCATAATTATTGCCAGCACATAATTTAGCATAAAGGATGAAATCAGGAATTGTGGCGCAAAAAGGCGTGATTCAAAGGGACGGGAGGAAGCGGGAAAGGGGGGATCGAGGATGAATATCCCAGAAACAACAAAGCCCCTGCATTTCTGCAGGGGCTTCGTCTTATATGGTGCCGGCACCAGGAGTCGAACCCGGGACCTACTGATTACAAGTCAGTTGCTCTACCAACTGAGCTATACCGGCGTGTTAGGGCGACGATTATAGCGACTGAAAAGGTTCTGTAAACCCCTGAATTCTGACTATTTTTGCAAACCCTGTGGTTTTTCGCGATCGCCGTGTTTTTTCCACATTTTCACCGCCTGAAAACCCGCACAGACAAATACACCAAGGAAGGTCATAAAATTGACCATTTACCGTTCATCCAAAATTCAATCGCCAATAGCACCAAAATAATGACACTCGCCACCCTGTTGTCACAGAATGCCCCACACAAAGGGCGACTGATAATAAGACCTGCGGTAAGTACCCGCGCTTGCCGAGCTTCACGTCTTAGGTTGCGTCGTGAGGAGCAGGTGATGGGGCTTGGCAGAGAAATCCTGGCGTTATTCGGCAAGGACGTCATCCGTGATGCCGACGGCATCAATGCGCGAATGCATTTTTTCGGCACTATCCCTCAAGAATCTCATCAACCTGTCCAGCCGCTGGAGAGCCCTGTGTTGCGTCCAAAAATAGTGGCGCTGGTGTCTATCAATGGCGGTGTGGGTCGCAGCACGCTGGTGACGGCGTTGAGCAGCGGTTTGCAGCGTCATGGAGAGTCGGTGGTGGCGCTGGATCTGGACCCGCAGAATGCCTTGCATCACCACTTTGGCGTCAGTTGCACATTGCCGGGTGTCGGGCGCACCAGCCTGGAGCATGGGCAATGGGCCCCGCTGCAGCAGTTGGGTTTTGCCGGGTGCCGGGTGATTACTTTCGGCGATATCGATGTCCAGCAGCAGGAGAGCCTGGAGCGTTGGCTCAAGCAGGAGCCCGCTTGGCTGGCGCGACGTCTTGGGGCATTGGGCTTGAGCGAGCGGCAGACGGTGATTATCGATACGCCCGCCGGTAATAACGTGTATTTCCATCAAGCGCTGAGCGTTGCCGATGTGGTGTTGGCGGTCGTGCAGCCGGACGCTGCGTGCCTTGTCACGCTGGATCAGCTGGATACGCTGCTCGCGCCGCATCTTGAAGGCCAGTGCCCACCTGCCGTGCACGTGGTGGTTAACCAGGTGGATGAAAGCAGTGCGTTCAGCCTGGACATGGTCGAGACGCTCCAGCATCGGCTTGGCAGAGAGCTGTTTGAAGTTCACCGCGACATGGCGATCAACGAGGCGTTGGCCTCTGCGGCAGACCCCTTGGATAATGTGACGAAGCGGCTCGCCAGTGACGACATCAATGCGCTGTGCCTGCTGCTGAAGGCATTGAAAAAAACCGCGTGAAAGCGCGGTTTATACGGTCTAGCCCAGATGCTTATGCACAATCCGTTAGTAACAGGCGTCACATAACAGCCATTTTATGGAGGCGTTCTCAACACGCTGCAACTGCCTGTTTTGTGTGCGTTTTATTTTGTGAACAAAAAATGACCAGTGCTGCTTTTGGTCTGTAGCGCTGATGGTTACAGCCTTCGTAAAGAATTCATCAACAGAGTTATCCACAGGGCGCTGTAGGAATTTTTGCCCCTTAATCGCGCTGGGCCAGCACCATCAAGTTGCGTGGCGTGAGGCTCGGTTCACAGAAGCTGCCCAGCTCGATGTTGTAACCCTGCTCCATCAGGAACAGGGCCCGATCCAGCACCAGCCATAATTCCAGCGGGCGACGAAACAGGCCTCTGACCAATTCCAGGTTTCGTACTTCGGCCAGGCGCCGCCAGCCATGGGCTTCCAGCGCCAGCCAATCCTGATCGCCTGTGGATAAACCCTTGAGGCTTGCCAGCTCCCGGCAATATTCAGCGAAAGATTTATCCAGCCATTTGGCGGGCAGGGAGGGCGTGGGCAGGTAGTCGTCGCATCCGCGCAATTGCCGTTGCAGGCGGTCGAACCCCAGGCGCCGGGCCATGGAGGTATCGCGTTGCTGGCGTACGCGGTTGCCGGCGGTGACGGTTTCGCTCAGCGGCAGGCCCAGGTCATCGATTGACAGCTGCAGGGCAGAGGCGCGCCCGGTCGCGGACAGCGCTTGATAGCGGTCGGCGTTGATGCGGTTATAGCAGCACGGTGCCAGCGCCAGTTGTTTGCAGCCGGCAGCGCTGGCCAGTTGCAGCATGCGCACGTGGAGGTCGCCACAGGCGTGCAGGGCGACTGGCGTGTGTTCGGAGTTGATCGTGACCTCTGCCATCACGTCTTGCAGGCGATGGGTGACGGGCAAACCGTGGTGATCGCTCAAGGCTTTGCCTGAGGCAATCAGGGCCGGATCATATTCCAGGCAGGTCAGTTGTTGGCCAGGTTGCAGCAGGCGGCGGCCGAGGTGGCCTTTGCCGGCGCACCAGTCCAGCCAGTGGTTGGGCGTTCCGGCAAAATTCAGGGCGGCGCCGAAGGCTTCGATCTGTTGCCATTTACGCCCCGGAACGTCGACGTTCAGGCGATGGCGGGCGGGTGCAAGCGCGTGGGTCGGCAACTTATCCACAGTGCCCAGGCGCAGCGCCTGAGCCGCCAGTTGTGGAAAAGGCGCGGGCGCCGGCAGGTCGTGGGGATGATTGTGACTGGCTTCGGCGTCGTCCAGCGAGCGCTGGCGCAGCCACTGCGATAACGCGCGATGCTCGGTTTCCCAGGATAATTGCAGGTGGGTGAAGGGCCGTGGTCGCCACAGCCCCTGGTGCTCGATCAGAAACGCATCCAGTGCCTGGAAGCGTGCCTCAACGTCCTTGGCACGCATCGACGCGCAGCCATTTTTCCAGCAATTTGAAACCGCGCACCAGCACATAGGCCATCAGCAGGTAGAACAGCCCGGCCGCGAAGAAGATCTCCACCGGCAGGTAGGTGCGAGCGATGATGGTCCGGGCCATGCCGGTCAGTTCCAGCAAGGTCACGGTGCTGGCCAGGGCGCTGGCCTTGAGCATCAGGATCACTTCGTTGCTATAGGCCGGCAGGCCGATTCGCGAGGCGCGGGGCAGGATGATGTAGAACAGCGTCTTGGGCCTGGACATGCCCAGGGCGCGAGCGGCTTCGATCTCGCCTGGGGGAATGGCCTGGATCGCACCGCGCAGGATTTCAGCGATGTAGGCGGCGGTGTGCAGGGTCATGGTAGCGGTGGCACACCAGAACGGATCGCGCAGGTAGGGCCACATGAAGCTGTGGCGCACAGAGTCGAACTGCGCCAGGCCGTAATAGACCAGGAACAACTGCACCAGCAGCGGCGTGCCACGGAAGAAGAAAATGTAGCCATAGGGCAGGGCGCTCACGTACCAGCGGCGCGAAGACCGAGCGATGCCGAGCGGGATCGCCAGCAACAGGCCGGCAATCACGGCGATCGCCACCAGCTCCAGGGTCAGGGTTGCGCCCTGGGCCAATTTGGGCAGCCACTTGATGATCACGGCCCAGTTCAGGCCCAGATCGAAATGCGACAGCCAGCTGTAGTCACCGCTCATTGGGCGCTCCTTGCAAAGCCGCGGGCGGCGCGTTTTTCCAGGAAGTGCATGCTGGTCATCGCCAGTACGGTCAGGCCCAGGTACATGAATGCGGCGACCATGAAGAAGGTGAACGGCTGCTTGGTCACGGTCACGCCGATCTGCGCGTGGCGCATGATTTCTTCCAGGCCGATCACTGACACCAGCGCAGTGTCCTTCATCAGAATCATGAACAGGTTGCCCAGGCCCGGCAGGGCGATGCGCCACATCTGCGGCATGATCAGTCGCGTGAAAATCCGGAATTTCGACAGCCCCAATGCCACACCGGCTTCGCGGTGGCCCTTGGGAATGGCGAGGATCGCGCCACGGAACACTTCCGTGGCGTAGGCGCCAAAGCACAGGCCCAGGGCGATGACTCCGGCGGCAAAGGCGCTCAGGGAAAGGTCGGGGTTACCAAAAAACTCCCCGAGGGCACGCATCAGGTTGACGGTGCCGAAATAAATCAGCAGCACCCACAGCAATTCGGGAATGCCGCGAACGATGGTCGAATAAGCACCGCCCAGCCATTGCAACGGCTTGTACGGTGAAGTCTTGGCCAGGGCGCCGGCCAGACCCAGCACCAGCCCCAGGCACAGGGCCGTGAGCGCCAGTTTGACGGTCATCAGCGCGCCGGCGGCAAGCGCCGGGCCGAATCCGTAGAGATCGAAATTCATGGTGTTTTCATATCGCGGCAGGCATTGCTGAAAGCCGACGCGCTCAGGTGAGCGCGCCGGGCAGGCCGTTCAGATCATTCGATGCTGAACGGGAAGTACTTGTCGTTGATCTTCTTGTAGGTGCCGTCTGCCTTGATCTCTGCCAGGGCTTTGTTCAGGCGCTCGCGCAGCGGGTCGCCCTTGCGTACGGCGATGCCGATCTTGTCGCTCTCTACCACCGGGTCGCCCTTGAATTCATAGGCCGAACCGTCTTTGCTCTTGAGCCATTCGTACTGCACGTACTTGTCGGCCAGGATGCCGTCGAGGCGGCCGGACGTCAGGTCGAGGTAGGCGTTTTCCTGGGTGTCATACAGCTTGGCCTCGGTGTCGGGCAGCTTGTCTTCCAGGTAGGTACCGGCCAGCGTTGCACGTTGTGCACCGATCACCTTGCCCTTGAGGTAGGCGGCGTCGGTCTTGAAATCCGCCGTGGCTTTGGGCGCAATGAACTGCAGCTTGTTGGAGTAGTACGGGTCGGTAAAGTCGACGGCCTGCTTGCGCTCATCGGTGATGGACAGCGAGGACACCAGGAAGTCGAACTTCTTGGCGTTCAGGGCCGGGATGATGCCGTCCCAGTCGGACACATACACTTCGCACTTCTCGACTTTCATCTTGGCGCACAGGGCGTCGCCGATGTCCTTGTCGAAACCGACGACATTACCGCTGGCGTCTTTATTGTTGAAGGGCGGGTAGGCCGCTTCGATCCCCATCTTCAAGGTTTCCGCCATGGCCGTGGCGCTGAACGCCATCGAGACGGCCGCGGCCAGAAGGAATTTTTTATAGGTCTGCATGCATGTTGCTCCGTTAGCGGTTGCTGGACATGAATTGTTTGCAGCGCGCCGAAAGCGGGTTGTCGAACACCTGCTGTGGCGATCCTTGCTCTTCGACCAGGCCCTGGTGCAGGAACACCACTTCGCTGGACACTTGGCGGGCGAAGCCCATTTCGTGGGTGACCAGCAGCATGGTGCGGCCTTCTTCGGCCAGCGCGCGGATCACATTAAGTACTTCCTGGACCATTTCCGGGTCAAGCGCCGACGTTGGCTCATCGAACAGAATGACTTTAGGCTGCATGGCCAACGTCCGCGCAATGGCGGCGCGTTGTTGCTGGCCACCGGACAGTTGCGCCGGGTAGGCGTGACGCTTGTCAGCGATGCCGACCTTGGCCAGCAGGGCTTCGGCCACTTCTGTCGCCTCGGCCTTGCTCTGGCCGAGTACACGGCGAGGCGCCTCGATGATGTTGTCGAGGATGCTCATGTGCGGCCACAGGTTAAAGTTTTGAAACACAAAACCGATTTCGCTGCGCAGGCGGTTGATCTGCTTGCCGTCGGCAGCAAACAATTCGCCGTTTTTCGCGGACTTGAGCTTGAGTTCTTCACCGGCCACCAGGATCTGCCCCTGGTGCGGGTTTTCGAGCAGGTTGATGCAGCGCAGGAAGGTGGACTTGCCGGAGCCGGAGGAACCCAGGATCGAGATCACATCGCCGTCGCGAGCGGTCAGCGAGATACCTTTGAGTACCTCCAGCTCACCATAGCGTTTATGCAAGTTGCGGATTTCAAGCGCGGGCGTGGCCTCGGCCATGTGCGGTCCTCATTGTGTTCGTTGCGATCTTCGCTGTTGGGCCGCCTTCCTGGCGAGGCGCCAAGCTAGCATAGCGTTTGGATGACAGCCAACAGCGCTGCGGACGGTTAACGGGTGGTCTGCGGCAGGGTGTCGCATCGGCACAGCGGCGTGTCGCGCCATCTACAACCGAACAGACGTTTGAACCCGGAGCATCTACAGGCTTCGCGTAAAAAAGGGCGCGATGGTGCCAGCTTTGGGCAGGTGTTGGAAGGGTTAACCGGGCAAACGGCGCTTATCAGCGCTTTAATGGAGCGTCACGCACTTTCTGTGTGTGTTTTTGGTGCACCTGTCCGTCTGCAAGGTGAGTCGCACGGTAACGCTATAGCGGAATGCCATTGTTCTCAAAGACTTGCGATCACTACTGAATTTTCCTACAGCCCACGTCAACTGTGCCTTTGTTACATTTTGGCGCAAATCTTGCGTAAAAAATAAAGAACGCCCTGTTGGTTTCTTTTCACGAGAAAGACCGCAGGCCCGGCGAACCGTTTTCGCAATTCCTCGCAAAGGTGTGTCAATGAGTAGTACGCAAAGCTCCAATGACCTCGAACAGGGGCTCAAACCGCGGCATGTCACCATGCTGTCGATTGCCGGTGTTATCGGTGCCGGTTTGTTTGTCGGCTCCGGCCACGCGATTGCCGCCGCCGGCCCGGCCGTACTGCTGGCCTATGCGGCTGCCGGTACGCTGGTGGTACTGGTGATGCGCATGCTTGCCGAGATGGCGGTTGCGTCGCCGGACACAGGTTCATTCTCGACTTACGCCGACCGCGCAATCGGCCACTGGGCCGGGTTCACCATCGGCTGGTTGTACTGGTGGTTCTGGGTGCTGGTGATTCCGCTGGAAGCCAACGCGGCGGCGACCATCCTGCATGCCTGGTTCCCCGACGTGGCGATCTGGGCCTTTACCCTGATCATTACCTTGCTGCTGACCGCGACCAACCTGTTCAGTGTGAAGAACTACGGTGAGTTCGAGTTCTGGTTTGCGCTGATCAAGGTCGTGGCGATCGTGGGCTTCGTTATCCTCGGCCTGGCGGCGATTTTCGGCTTGCTGCCCACCAGCCAGGTCAGCGGTGTATCGCACCTGTTCGACACCCAGGGCTTTATGCCGAACGGCATGGGCGCGGTGCTGGCAGCGATCCTGACCACCATGTTCTCGTTCATGGGCACTGAGATTGTCACCATTGCCGCCGCGGAGTCGAAGAATCCCGGCCAGCAAATCACCAAGGCCACCAACTCGGTGATCTGGCGGATTGGTTTGTTCTATCTCTTGTCGATCTTCATCGTCGTGTCCCTGGTGCCGTGGAACGATCCGACACTGGCTGCCGTGGGTTCCTACCAGACTGTGCTCGAGCGCATGGGCATTCCGAACGCCAAGCTGATCGTCGACCTGGTGGTATTGGTTGCCGTGACCAGTTGCCTCAACTCGGCGCTGTACACCGCCTCGCGCATGCTGTTCTCCCTGGGCCGTCGTGGTGATGCCCCGGCTGTGGCCAAGCGCACCAATAAAAGCGGTACGCCTTACTGGGCGGTGCTGCTGTCTACCGGCGCTGCGTTCCTGGCGGTATTTGCCAACTACGTGGCACCGGCGGCGGTCTTTGAATTCCTGCTGGCCAGTTCCGGCGCCATTGCCCTGCTGGTGTACCTGGTGATCGCAGTGTCGCAACTGCGCATGCGTCAGAAGCGTGCGGCGGCGGGTGAGAAGATTGTCTTCAAGATGTGGCTGTTCCCGGGCCTGACCTACGCGGTGATGGTGTTTATCGTGGGTACATTGACCATCATGCTGTTCCAGGAAGCCCATCGTGTCGAAATCATCGCGACGGGCATTCTGAGCTTGCTGGTGGTGTTGGCGGGGTTGTTTGTAGCCAGTCGTCGCAAGGCCCAGAGAGCCGGCGCTCCCGTACTGAACTGACAAAATGCAGATCAAAATGTGGGAGGGGGCTTGCCCCC
>NZ_CVTN01000062.1:244918-275265 GCF_900004915.1 Pseudomonas sp. 31 R 17 | reverse complement strand
TGAACTGAAGCGACCTGCTGTCGAAAACTGCTTAACTCATTGTTTACCAAAAAGTTTTCCGTTTCGACTGCGCCGGAAGTGGGGCGAATTATAGAGAGATATAATTCGCCGTCAACCCCTAAGTAGAGACTTATTCGGATTTGAGCGTAATACGCGCAAATGCCTTCTTCCCCGCCTGGCAAACGTGGGTAGCGCCCAGCTCGTATATAAAGGTGCGATCGACCACTTCACCATCTATACGCACACCACCCGAACCGAGCAGGTCACGCGCCACCGCAGAGTTCTTCACCAAGCCTGCCTTATTAAGGACTGCCGCGATCGGCATCGCCTCAGCCGCAGTCAATTCGATCTCCGGCAGGTCGTCCGGCAACTCGCCATCCTTCATGCGATTGCCCGCGGCACGGTGAGCGTTGGCCGCAGCCTCTTCACCATGGAAGCGCGCCACGATCTCTTCGGCCAGTTTGATCTTCACATCACGCGGGTTGGCACCCGCCTCCACATCAGCACGCAACGCGTTGATTTCATCCATCGAGCGAAAGCTCAGCAATTCGAAGTAACGCCACATCAACGAATCCGGAATGGAAACCAGCTTGCCGTACATCACGCCCGGCGCTTCCTGGATACCCACATAGTTACCCAGGGACTTGGACATCTTCTTGACGCCGTCCAACCCCTCCAGCAACGGCATGGTCAGAATGCACTGCGCTTCCTGCCCATAGGCGCGCTGCAGCTCACGCCCCATCAGCAGGTTGAACTTCTGATCCGTCCCGCCCAGCTCAACATCCGCACGCAAAGCCACCGAGTCATACCCCTGGACCAACGGGTAAAGAAACTCATGGATCGCGATCGGCTGATTGGTGGAGTAACGCTTGTCGAAGTCATCACGCTCAAGCATGCGTGCGACGGTGTACTGCGACGTCAGGCGAATGAAATCCGCCGGCCCCATCTGGTCCATCCAGGTGGAGTTGAAGGCCACCTCGGTTTTGGCCGGATCAAGGATTTTGAACACTTGGGTCTTGTAGGTCTCGGCATTGTCGAGAACCTGCTCGCGCGTCAGCGGTGGGCGCGTTGCGCTCTTGCCGCTCGGGTCGCCGATCATCCCGGTGAAGTCACCAATAAGGAAGATGACCTGATGCCCCAAGTCCTGGAACTGACGCAGCTTATTAATAAGCACGGTATGGCCAAGGTGCAGGTCCGGCGCGGTAGGGTCAAAGCCTGCCTTAATACGCAGGGGCTGGCCACGCTTGAGCTTCTCTATCAGCTCGGCCTCGACCAACAGTTCTTCCGCACCACGTTTTATCAGCGCTAGCTGCTCTTCAACCGACTTCATAACAGACCCGCAAGGCTCAGATTCAAAAGGGAACCAACCATACAAGATCAGGGACTAATTACAAGTTTTGCCCTGTGAACGGACACCCTTTCGCAAGCCCAGCGTTCGCGAGCTTGCGCCACAGATGATTTGGTTATATTTTATACAGTTATTTCATCTTCATCATGTCATTCATCTTTTCCATTTCATCTTCAAAGTCAAAATACTTATGACCACTGAACCGTCTAAAGCGCCGCCGCTTTACCCGAAGACCCACCTGCTCGCCGCAAGTGGTATCGCCGCCCTTCTCAGCCTGGCACTCCTGGTATTCCCTTCCAGTGACGTAGAAGCCAAACGAACATCCCTAAGCCTTGACCTGGAAAGTCCTGTTGAGCAACTGACACAAGATCAAGACGCTTCCGACGCGCAACAAGCCACAAATACCCCGACCGAGTCTCCGTTCGCGCAGATTGAAGACACCCCGCAAGAGACTCAAAACGCCGTCCAGGACAAGCCCGCAGCCGTCACGCCCAAGAACGCCCAGCATCGCGAAGTGATCGTGAGCAAAGGTGACACACTGTCAACACTGTTCGAAAAGGTCGGATTGCCCGCCGCCACCGTCAATGACGTCCTCGCCACCGATAAGCAAGCCAAGCAGTTCACCCAGCTCAAACATGGCCAGAAGCTTGAATTCGAACTGACGCCCGACGGCCAACTGAATAACCTGCACACCAATATCAGCGACCTGGAAAGCATCAGCCTGAGCAAAAGCGCCAAGGGTTTTGCCTTCAATCGCATCACCACCAAGCCGGTCATGCGTTCTGCCTACGTACATGGCGTGATCAACAGCTCGCTGTCGCAATCCGCCGCCCGTGCAGGCCTGTCCCACAGCATGACCATGGACATGGCCAGCGTGTTTGGCTACGACATCGACTTCGCCCAGGACATACGCCAGGGTGATGAATTCGATGTGATCTACGAACAGAAAGTCGCCAATGGCAAAGTAGTCGGCACCGGCAATATTCTCTCTGCGCGCTTCACAAACCGCGGCAAGACCTACACCGCCGTGCGCTACACCAACAAACAGGGCAACAGCAGCTACTACACGGCTGACGGCAACAGCATGCGCAAGGCGTTCATCCGTACACCGGTGGACTTCGCCCGTATTAGCTCGCGTTTCTCCATGGGTCGCAAGCATCCAATTCTGAACAAAATCCGCGCCCACAAAGGTGTCGACTACGCCGCTCCGCGTGGCACGCCAATCAAGGCAGCCGGCGACGGCAAGGTCCTGTTGGCCGGGCGTCGCGGTGGTTACGGCAACACGGTGATCATCCAGCACGGCAATACCTACCGCACGCTGTATGGCCACATGCAAGGGTTCGCCAAGGGCGTGAAAACCGGTGGAAACGTGAAGCAGGGCCAAGTGATCGGTTATATCGGCACGACTGGCCTGTCCACCGGGCCGCACTTGCACTATGAGTTCCAGGTCAACGGTGTCCACGTTGATCCACTGGGCCAAAAGCTGCCGATGGCCGACCCCATTGCCAAGGCAGAGCGCGCGCGCTTCATGCAGCAAAGCCAGCCGTTGATGGCCCGCATGGATCAGGAACGCTCCACCCTGCTGGCTTCGGCGAAGCGCTAAGGTATGCCGCGCTATATAGGTGTGATGTCCGGGACCAGCCTCGATGGCCTGGACATCGCCCTCATCGAGCAGGATTCGACGCTCAGCCTGATCGCCACCCACTACATCCCCATGCCTGCCACGCTGCGCGCCGAGCTGCTCAGCCTGTGCGCCAGCGGGCCGGATGAAATTGCCCGCTCGGCCATCGCCCAGCAGTCCTGGGTAACACTCGCCGCCCAAGGCATCCACGCCTTGCTGGCCCGGCAAAACCTCACCCCTCATGACATCCGCGCGATTGGCAGCCATGGGCAGACCATCCGCCATGAACCCGCCCGGGGCTTTACGGTACAGATAGGCAATCCGGCATTGCTCGCCGAGCTGACGGGCATCACGGTGGTCAGCGACTTCCGCAGCCGCGACGTCGCCGCAGGTGGCCAGGGCGCGCCCTTGGTACCGGCCTTTCACGAGGCGCTGTTCGGTGAACGTGTCGGCAACCGTGCCGTGCTGAATGTCGGTGGCTTCAGCAACCTGAGCCTGATAGAAACCGGCAAACCTGTATCGGGCTTTGACTGCGGCCCGGGCAATGTCTTGCTGGACGCGTGGATTGATCATCAACGCGGCGAGCCGTTTGATCGTGACGGGCAATGGGCAGCCAGTGGCAAGGTTCAGCCGCCGTTACTCAACACGCTGCTCAGCGATGCTTTTTTCGCGACCAAAGGGCCGAAAAGTACCGGAAGAGAAGTGTTCAACCTGGACTGGCTGCAGCACCATCTCGGCGGGTTGCCGGCGTTTCTTCCCGAGGATGTGCAAGCCACATTGCTCGAGCTGACCGCCCTGACCATCGTCGAATCCCTGCAAAGCGCTCAACACCAGACCGACACTCTGCTGGTCTGCGGCGGTGGCGCCCATAACGGGACACTGAT
Organism: Pseudomonas sp. 31 R 17; assembly: GCF_900004915.1. NCBI lineage: Bacteria > Pseudomonadati > Pseudomonadota > Gammaproteobacteria > Pseudomonadales > Pseudomonadaceae > Pseudomonas > Pseudomonas sp. 31 R 17. The sequence goes on along the minus strand of NZ_CVTN01000062.1, from coordinate 271,412 downwards.
GAATCGACTGACTGCACTGCTACCGTCCACCCAGGTCAGTAGCACAGCCACCTATGGCGTAGACCCGGACTGGGTGGAAGCCATGGCCTTCGCCTGGCTGGCCCATTGCTGCCTGGAAGGCATCGCCGCGAACCGCCCGAGCGTCACCGGTGCTCGCGGGCTGCGGGTGCTGGGCGCGATCTACCCCGCCTGATCCCCAGACAGCACAACGCCGCTTGGCTAATCAAAGCCAAGCGGCGTTTTTTATCCGTGCACGTTCTTTATCCGTGCAGGTCAGGCGTTCGATCAGATCGAGAACGAAGACCCGCAACCACAGGTAGTCGTGGCGTTGGGGTTCTTGATCACGAAACGCGACCCTTCCAGCCCTTCCTGATAATCCACTTCAGCTCCCGCCAGGTACTGGAAGCTCATCGGATCCACGACCAGGCTCACGCCCTCGCGCTCAACGATGGTGTCATCGTCGGCCACATCTTCATCGAAGGTAAAACCGTACTGAAACCCTGAACAACCGCCGCCCGTAACAAATACGCGCAGCTTCAAGCGATCATTACCCTCTTCATCGACCAGGCTCTTCACCTTGTGCGCAGCACCGTGGGTGAATTGCAAAGCCGTGGGGGTGAAGGATTCAACGCTCATGCTGATAATCTCCCGGCGTAGCGCCGTCATATGCGTAATAGCGAGCATTATCCGCTTCTCCTAGAAAAGCGGTCAACTATTATGCGGGGCAGCGGCAAGCTTCAAGCCTTAAGCTACACGCTTGCCGCTGACAACTTGAAGCTTGCCGCTGCTTTTAAGGCAGCATCCCTGCGTGGGACAGGCCGAGCTTCTCATCCAGGCCAAACAGGATGTTCATATTCTGCACCGCCTGGCCCGACGCACCCTTGACCAGGTTGTCGATCACCGACAGCACCACCACCAGGTCGCCGTCCTGCGGACGATGTACTGCAATCCGGCACACGTTGGCGCCGCGCACACTGCGGGTTTCCGGATGGCTGCCCGCCGGCATCACGTCGACGAACGGCTCATTGGCATAACGCTTTTCGAACAATGCCTGCAGGTCAACCGACCGATCGACAACCGTCGCGTACAACGTGGAGTGAATGCCACGGATCATCGGCGTCAGGTGCGGCACGAAGGTCAGGCCCACCTCCTTACCCGCAGCGCGACGCAGCCCCTGACGGATCTCAGGCAAATGACGATGCCCTTTGACCGCATACGCCTTCATGCTTTCCGACGTCTCGGAATACAGCGAACCTACCGCAGCACCGCGACCGGCGCCGCTGACACCGGACTTGCAGTCCGCGATCAAACGCGAGGCGTCCGCCAGGCCTGCTTCCAGCAACGGCAGGAAACCCAACTGAGTCGCCGTCGGATAGCAACCCGGCACCGCAATCAGGCGGGCCTGCCTGATCTGCTCACGATTGACTTCCGGCAAGCCGTACACCGCTTCTTCCAGCAACTCTGGTGCGCCGTGAGGCTGGCCGTACCATTTGGCCCACTCATCGGCATCCTGCAGGCGGAAGTCGGCGGACAGATCGATCACCTTGGTGCCCGCCGCCAACAGTTCACCGGCCAATGCATGCGCGACCCCGTGAGGCGTGGCGAAGAACACCACGTCACAGGCACCCAGTGTCTTGATGTCCGGCACGCTGAAGGCCAGGCCGTCGTAGTGGCCTCGCAGGTTCGGGTACATATCGGCCACGGCCAGGCCCGCCTCGGAGCGTGAAGTGATGACCACCACCTCAGCCTGCGGATGCTGAGCCAACAGACGCAGCAATTCGACACCGGTGTAACCCGTGCCGCCGACGATACCGACCTTGACCATAAACCTGCCCTCAACGAACCACTGGAAAGCCGTCGATAATAGGGGCCGTATCGTCCTGCGACAACCGCCAACGTGACGTACGGGCGCTTGAGCTACTACTATCTTCGCTACCGTGAACCTGGGAATAACTAAAAATGCTTTATCTATGGGTCAAAGCCTTCCATATCGTCAGCATCGTCTGCTGGTTTGCCGGGCTGTTCTACCTGCCACGCCTGTTTGTCTACCACGCCCAAAGCGAGGACACCGTCAGCAAAGAGCGCTTCAGCGTCATGGAGCGCAAGCTGTACCGCGGCATCATGGGCCCGGCGATGATCGCCACGCTGGTCTTCGGCATCTGGTTGCTGGTGCTCAACCCCGGTATTTTCCAATCGGGCGCGTGGATCCACGCCAAGCTCACCCTGGTCGTCCTGTTGATCGGCTATCACCACATGTGCGGCGCGCAGGTAAAGCGCTTCGCCCGTGGTGAAAACAACCGCAGCCATGTCTTTTATCGCTGGTTCAATGAAGTGCCGGTCCTGATATTGCTGGCAATCGTAATTCTGGTCGTGGTCAAACCGTTTTAACTTCAATTACTCGGGGGAACCTCCAATGTCGCTGCCCGCCCTGCTTGAACAACGCCTGCGCCTGCCCGTGGTGGCTGCCCCCATGTTCCTGATCTCCAACCCGCAACTGGTGCTGGCCTGCTGCCGCAAAGGGGTGGTCGGCAGTTTCCCGGCGCTCAACCAACGCGAAAGCAGCGGCTTCAAGGTCTGGCTGGAGGAAATCGAAGCAGGCCTGGCGCAGCTGGATAACCCCGCCCCCTATGCCGTCAACCTGATCGCGCACAACAGCAACCCACGGCTTGAAGCCGACCTGGCCCTCTGCGTCGAGCACCAAGTGCCCATCGTCATCACCAGCCTCGGTGCCGTGAAGGAGTTGGTCGATGCCGTGCACAGCTACGGTGGCCTGGTGTTTCACGACGTCACCACCCGCCGTCACGCCGAAAAAGCCGCTGAAGCGGGCGTCGATGGGTTGATCGCGGTCGCCGCCGGCGCAGGTGGTCATGCCGGCACCTGGAGTCCCTTTGCGCTGATTGCCGAGATACGCCAGTTCTTCGACAAAACCCTGCTGCTCGCCGGCTGTCTCAACCACGGCCGGGAAATTCTCGCCGCCCAACTGCTCGGTGCGGACCTGGCGTATCTCGGCACGCGCTTTATCGGTACCACCGAAAGCCAAGCACCGGATGCGTATAAAGAGATGCTGCTCACAGCACACGCCGCCGACATCGTGCACACTCCGGCTGTTTCCGGCGTGCCTGCAAGCTTCATGCGCCAGAGCCTGGAAAACGCCGGTTTTGATCTCGCTGCCCTCCAGGGAAAAGGTGAGGCCAATGTCGGCTCCAAGCTCAAACCGTTGAGCGATGAGGCCAAGGCATGGAAGACTGTATGGTCGGCCGGCCAAGGCGTCGGTGAGATCAATGATTTACCCGGCGTGGATGAACTCATCACACGCCTGGACGCTCAATACCGCCAGGCACGCGAAAACGCAGCACAATTGCGCTGGCCACGTTGACCCAGATGCCAGGCCTGCCAATTGAGCCGGCCTGCACAACCTCCCTGAAAAAAGTGCCAAGGATGCCCGCATGAGCGACAACCGTTTCAAGATTGTGTTTGACGGAGCCTTGCGCCCGGGTGTCGAAAGCACCACCGCCAAGCTGAACCTCGCCGAGCTGTTCAAGAGCGACGTCGAGGCGATCGAAAAGCTGTTCACCGGCCGCGAGGTCGCGCTCAAGCGCGATCTGTCCCGTGCCGACGCTGAAACCTATCTCACCGCGCTGCAGAACGCCGGAGTCGACGCACGTATCGAGGCCGAACAACCTGTGGCTTTCAGCCTTGCCGAAACCCACGAGACAGGCTCGTCCGCGCCGGACTTTTCAACCTCCGCCGCATCACCGTATGCACCACCACGCGCAGCCGTCGGCGATAACCTGCCGGAGTATTCCACGCTCAAGGTCTTCACCATCCACGGGCGGATCGGTCGCCTGCGCTATCTCGCCTGGACGCTCGCACTGACCGTCGCGATGCTGGTGGCTGGCGGGATCATCAGTACCGTGGGTTTCGCGGTGGCTACTGCTTCGCCAACGATCGCAATTATTCTCGGCTCGCTGCTGGGTCTCGCGCTGTTTGTGGGACTTGTGGTCGTCAGCGTGCAAATCGGCGTGCAGCGCCTGCACGACATCGGCTGGTCTGGCTGGCTGTACCTGCTGAACCTGGTTCCAGTGGTGAACAGCATTTTCCCTCTGCTGCTGCTGGTATGGCCGGGCAACACCGGCGCCAACCAGTACGGTGCACCTCCACCGCGCAACTCCACGGCGGTTAAAATCCTCGCTTCGTTGTGGCTGGCGTTCATCCCGTTGATGCTCATCGTCGTGGTAACCCTGGGCATGAACGGCTACCTGGACCAACTGGAAGCCAACATGGGCGGCGGCTATGAAAGCAGCTCCATTACCGCCGACGACGCCGCCGCCCCAGACGTCATGGTCGAGGACGAAGCAGCGCAGAGTGCTGACGACACGGCCGAACCTGTAGACTCTCCAGAACAGTGAAGAAACGCCCCCCCGCCTGTGATGCCTCTGTCACAGGCTCGGCGGCGTGGCGATGGAGAAAGGCATGACCCGTTACGCTCTGATCACCGGTGCCTCCAGCGGTATCGGCCTGGCTTTGGCCGAAGCACTGGCTCGACGTGGCCGCAGTTTGATTCTGGTGGCCCGCCAGCGTGATCAGTTGGAAAGCATTGCAACCGAATTGACTCAACGTTTCGGCGTCGAGGTGCTGTTCCGTGCCTGTGACCTGGGCGAGCCGCTGCGGTTGTCGGGTTTTTTACTGGAGCTCGAAGAGGGTGAGCGACAGATCGACCTGTTGGTCAACTGCGCCGGTATCGGCACCAGCGGGCCGTTCCTGGCCCAGGACTGGATGACCGAGCAGGACCTGATCGAAGTCAACATCCTCGCCCTGACTCGCATGTGTCACGCCCTGGGCAATGCCATGGCGCTGCATGGCGGCGGGCAGATTCTCAACGTCGCCTCGGTCGCCGCCTTCCAGCCGGGCCCGTGGATGAGCAGCTACTACGCGAGCAAAGCCTATGTACTGCACTTCTCCGAGGGCCTGCGCGAGGAGCTCAAGACCTGTGGCATCAAGGTTTCGGTGCTCTGCCCCGGGCCTACGCGCACCGCTTTCTTCGGCACCGCGCAAATGGACACTGCAAAACTCGACCGCAGCCAGCAGTTGATGAGCCCCGAAGAAGTCGCGCTCTTCACCGTGCGTGCGCTGGAGAAGAACAAGGCGATCATCATTCCGGGGCGCCGCAACCGCTGGCTCGCCTTCAGCCCGCGCCTGAGCCCACGCTGGCTTACCCGAAAAATTGCCGGTGCGATCAACAAGGCCTATTGCCCGCGTTGAGCGCCCCAGTACACTGACCCTCTCGTTCACTATGGAGAAACAGCTGTGGATACTCTGTTCACCAAGATCATCAATCGAGAAATACCGGCGAACATCATCTATGAAGATGACCAGGTGCTGGCTTTCCACGATATCGCCCCGCAGGCGCCGGTGCATTTCCTGGTCATCCCGAAAAAGCCCATTCGCACCCTCAACGACCTGACCGAGGACGATAAAGCCCTGGCCGGCCATATTCTGTTCACGGCCCAACGCCTGGCGGTGGAGCAAGGCTGCGAAAAAGGCTTTCGCGTGGTGATGAACTGCAACGAAGACGGCGGACAAACCGTGTACCACATCCATATGCACGTGCTGGGTCAGCGCCAGATGAACTGGCCGCCGGGCTGAGTGTGCCGGGGCAAATTGACTCAGCGCAAACGCGCCGTCCTCTCTTGCGGTAAACTGGCCGCCGAGATTCTTTCCGGAGGTCAGCATGACTACCCAACGTCACTACTCGCCGATTGACCGTCTGTTACTGCAAGCCGACACAGCCATGCGTACGCTGCTGCCATTCAGCGGCCAGCCGTACCGCCCGTCACCGGCTATCGTGCAGCCGGACGCGCAGATGAGCGAGAGCGAGACCCGCCACGTGGCCGGCCTGATGCGTATCAACCATACCGGCGAAGTCTGTGCCCAGGCGTTGTACCAGGGCCAGGCCCTGACCGCCAAGTTGCCGCAGATACGTGCGGCGATGGAGCATGCGGCCGATGAAGAGATCGACCACCTGGCCTGGTGCGAACAACGCATTCGCCAATTGGGCAGTCATACCAGTGTGCTGAACCCAGTGTTTTATGGCTTGTCGTTCGGGATTGGCGCCGCTGCCGGCCTGATCAGCGACAAGGTCAGCCTGGGTTTTGTCGCTGCAACCGAGCACCAGGTGTGCAAGCACCTGGACGAGCACCTTGAACAACTGCCGGCCGAGGACCAAAAGTCGCGGGCCATTCTCGAGCAGATGCGCATCGACGAAGAGCATCACGCAGAAAGCGCGCTGGATGCCGGCGGCTTTCGCTTCCCAGCGCCGGTGAGGTTCGGCATGAGCCTGTTGGCCAAGGTCATGACCAAAAGCACCTATAGAATTTGAAAGCATCTCATCCAAAAAAAGGGCGCCATGAAGGCGCCCTTTTTTTGCCCGTCGTTCTACGATCAACCCAACTCGATAATTTCGTAATCATGGGTGATGGCTACACCGGCCGCGCCGAGCATGATCGAGGCCGAGCAGTATTTCTCTGCAGACAGCTCGATGGCACGCTTGACCTGCGCCTCCTTCAGCGCCCGGCCCTTGACCACAAAATGCATATGAATCCTGGTAAACACCTTGGGATCTTCGGTGGCACGCTCGGCCTCCAGAAAGGCTTCGCAGCTTTCCACGGCCTGACGGGATTTTTTCAGGATACTGACCACGTCGAAATTGCTGCAACCGCCGACGCCCAGCAGCAGCATTTCCATCGGGCGTACACCCAGGTTGCGGCCACCGGCTTCCGGCGGGCCGTCCATGACCACCACATGGCCACTGCCCGACTCACCGAGGAACATGGCTTCGCCCGCCCATTGGATGCGTGCCTTCATCGCCCAGACTCCACTGCTAAAAAAGGGTCGCCAGCTTAGCACAGGGCCTCAGGACAGCCGTGCACTGCATGAAAACGATCAATAAACAGCGTTTGCCGGTGAAATACGCTAATCGAGTCAGAATGTGTCTGGTAAGCTGGCGCCAAATCAATGGCGCATTGCCATCCTTTGTACAGCGTACGTCAATGCCGGTATCGCTGATAAAAACAAATCCAACCCCATCGCGCAGTCTTTCGGGATACAACCATGGTTGCTCTTACTCCCACACCCAAGATCAAGAACCTCGACAAGCTGCTGATGCATTGCCAGCGCCGGCGTCATCCGGCCAAGCACAACATCATCTGCGCGGGCGAGCGCTCCGAAACCCTGTTCTTCATTATCAAGGGCTCGGTCACCATCCTGATCGAGGACGAAGACGGTCGCGAGATGATCATCGCCTACCTCAACACCGGGGATTTCTTTGGCGAGCTGGGACTGTTCGAGCAGGCGGGCAAGGAGCAGCAGCGCAGCGCCTGGGTACGCACCAAGGTGGAGTGCGAAGTGGCCGAGATCAGCTATACGAAATTTCGCGAACTGGCCCAACAGGATCCGGACATTCTGTATGCCTTGAGCGGGCAGATTGCCCAGCGCCTGCGGGATACCACGCGCAAGGTCGGCGACCTGGCATTCTTCGATGTGACCGGGCGTGTCGCTCGCTGCCTGCTGGAGCTGTGCAAGCAACCTGACGCCATGACCCACCCCGATGGCATGCAGATCAAAGTCACACGCCAGGAAATCGGGCGCATCGTCGGCTGTTCGCGGGAAATGGTGGGACGCGTGCTCAAGGATCTGGAAGAGCGCAACCTGGTGCACGTCAAAGGCAAGACGATGGTGGTGTTCGGCACCCGTTAACCTGGCAGCAAGCCTGCCAGCATCTGACGGTACAAGGTGTCGAGCCGGCTGATCGCGTCGGGCGCGGTGAACACCTCGTGCAGTGCGATATGGCTCTCGGCCCGCACCCGCTGCTCCAGGCCACAGGCTTCATTGAAACGATTGACCGCCATAATCAGCTCATCGCGATCGTTGTCCAGCAATAAGGCACCGTGCACCAAGCCCACCGGGCGACCACCGCTCTGGCGCCAACGTTGGGCCGTGCCGACCATTTTCCGGCCGTTGAGATTGACGTTGTAACGACCGTCGCAGAACGCGCCGTCGATTTCGCCAACGGATGCGTCGCCGCCCAACTCGATCAATACATCACAAATCGGCTGGCACAACCGTTGGTAGCCGGTTTCGATGCGCCCTTGATCGCCTTCACTGCGCGGGGGCGCGTAGACCAGGGCGATATTGACCGTGGCTGCGGACTGCGGCACCGGCTCACCGCCGGTTTCGCGCAACAACACCGGCCAACCCGCGTCTGCCGAGACCTGGCTGGCGGCTTCAAAGGCCGGTAATCGGCTCAAACGGCGTGGCATGACCAAGGCTTGATCGTTGGGCTGCCAGAACAACAGACCGAATTCCTGCTCACCGGCGCAGACGGCGGCCAGCAAGGCTTGTTCGGCTGCAAGCCCTGCTTCTACCGTCATCGAAACCGGCTTGGTCATTAACATTTACCCACCTGAATAAGCACAAAACCAATGTGGGAGGGGGCAAGCCCCCTCCCACACTTTTTTGCTGCATTTCAAAAACGGACCGACTGCGCTGGAATCAATCCAGGGTCGAACCGCTGACCGTCACGCCACGCTCCGGGAAGAACAGACGCTGCAGTTCGGCCCCTGGGTTCTCGGCGCGCATGAACGTCTCGCCGACCAGGAACGCATACACTTCGCTGATTTCCATCAGCTCCACATCGGCGCGGTTGACGATGCCGCTCTCGGTAATCACCAGGCGATCACGCGGAATACGCGGCAGCAGATCAAGGGTGGTTTCCAGACTGACGTCGAAGGTATGCAAGTTACGGTTGTTGACCCCCACCAGCGGGGTGTCGAGAATTTTCAGCGCGCGCTCCAGCTCGTCGCCATCATGCACCTCGACCAGTACATCCAGGCCCACACCCTTGGCCACAGCCGCCAGCTCGGCCATCCTCACGTCATCCAGGGCGGAAACGATCAGCAGCACACAGTCGGCACCCAGCGCGCGGGCTTCGACGATCTGGTAGGGATCAACCATGAAATCCTTGCGAATCACCGGCAACTTGCACGCAGCGCGTGCCTGCTGCAGGAATAAGTCGGAACCCTGGAAGTAATCGATGTCAGTCAGTACAGACAGGCAGGTCGCCCCACCCTTTTCATAACTGGCGGCGATTTCATGCGGCACGAAGTGTTCGCGGATAACGCCTTTGCTCGGGGAGGCCTTCTTGATCTCAGCGATCACAGCCGGCTGCTTGAGCTTGGCCTGGGCGATCAAGGCGTTGGCAAAACCGCGCGGTGCATCGGCAGCCTTTGCCTGGGCTTCCAGTTCAGCCAGGCTCACACGGGCACGGCGCTCGGCAACTTCTTGAGCCTTGCGCGCCAGGATTTTTTCCAGAACGGTAGGAACACTCATGCTTCATTCTCCATCTTGAATACGGCGGTGAATGCTCCGAGTTCTTCGAGTTTCTCGCGAGCCAGACCGGTGTGCAATGCATCGTGAGCCAGGGCCACACCTTCCTTAAGACTATAGGCATGGTCCGCTGCGTAAAGTGCCGCGCCCGCATTGAGCACAATCATTTCCGCAGCCTTTTGACCGTTTTCGGTTTTGCGTCGCCCCAATGCATCACGAATCAATTCAAGCGATGCCGCCGGGCTTTCCACCGCCAGGCCGTGCAGGCTCTGGCTTTTCATGCCCAGGTCCTCAGGCTCGACCCAGTATTCAGTGACCTGGTCGTCCTTCAACTCTGCCACGAAGGTCGGTGCGGCCAGGCTGAATTCATCCAGACCGTCTTTGGAGTGCACCACCAGCACATGCTTGCTGCCCAGGCGCTGCAGCACTTCAGCCAACGGCCGGCACAACGCCTGGCTGAAGACACCGACGACCTGATGTTTCACGCCGGCCGGATTCGTAAGCGGGCCGAGCATATTGAACAGGGTACGCAGGCCGAGGTCCTTGCGCGGGCCGGCGGCGTGTTTCATCGCGCCATGGTGGGACTGGGCAAACATGAAGCCAATGCCGACGCTGTCAATGCAGCGTGCCACCTGTACCGGCGTCAGGTTCAGGTAGATACCGGCGGCTTCCAGCAAGTCGGCGCTGCCACTTTTGCCGGACACCGCGCGATTGCCGTGCTTGGCCACGGTGCAGCCCGCTGCCGCGACCACGAACGAGGACGCCGTCGATACGTTGAAAATGTTCGCACCGTCGCCGCCGGTGCCGACCACATCGACCACGCCGTCGAGGGTCTTGAGTTCGACCTTGTCCGCCAGCTCACGCATCACCGACACGGCGCCGACGATTTCGTCGATGCTTTCGCTCTTCATGCGCATGGCCATCATAAAGGCGCCGATCTGTGCGTCGGAGCACTGACCGGTCATGATCTCGCGCATCACATCGCTCATTTCAGCGGTGCTCAGGTCCAGGTGGCCGACGATACGACCCAGGGCAGTCTTGATATCCATGGAAAGTCCTTAGCGCGTGCCGCCGCTCTGCTTGAGAAAATTGGCGAACAGCTCGTAGCCCTGCTCGGTCAGGATCGATTCAGGGTGAAACTGCACCCCTTCGATATTCAGTGTCTTGTGGCGCAGGCCCATGATCTCATCGACCGAGCCGTCCTCCAGCTGGGTCCAGGCCGTCAGTTCCAGGCACTCGGGCAGGGTTTCGCGCTTGACCACCAGGGAATGGTAACGGGTCACGGTTACAGGATTGTTGAGCGCCTGGAAGACCCCCAGGTCCTTGTGAAATACCGGGCTGGTCTTGCCGTGCATCACCTCGCGTGCGCGCACCACTTCACCGCCAAAGGCCTGGCCAATGGACTGGTGCCCCAGGCACACGCCCAGAATCGGCAGCTTGCCGGCGAAATACTGGATGGCTTCCAGGGAGATGCCCGCTTCGGTCGGCGTGCACGGGCCGGGCGATACCACGATGCGCTCCGGGTTCAGCGCAGCGATCTGGGCGACTGTCAGTTCGTCGTTGCGCACCACCTTGACCTCGGCACCCAGCTCGCCCAGGTACTGCACAACGTTGTAGGTAAAGGAATCGTAGTTATCAATCATCAGCAACATGTGGGTTCAAACCTCTTGAATTCACTGATTTCAAATGACCGCCTTCCAGGCATTTGGCCCGCTGCCGGACGCACGTTCCGGTTGCCGGGGTAAGCGGCAAGGGGCGTCAAACAGGGTGAAGAAGGCAAATCGGTACAGGTCCGGCCAGGCCGGCGGAGAAAAATGTCAGGCGCGCCAACGCCAACGGGCGTGTGCCTTGACTACTCGCATCAAGAGTCTGCTGATGGTCAACACGGGGAGGGTCTCATTCATACGTCCAGGCACAGTAACGTAGCCTCGCCAACCGTGCAATATGGCGCCGCAAATACGGGCTGGGCTCTATGCGCTGCCCACAGCAAAATTCGGTTTTGCCCTATAGAAAACGCTCGATACTTTGCTAGTGTTTCGGTTCCGACACAAAAACAACTCAATGGAATTTTCCATGCTCAGAACTCCGTTCTTCGCGCCCCTGGCCGCCGGCTTGCTTTCCCTGGCTTGTGCACAGGCTCATGCAGCATCGTCACCCTATTCAACGATGGTGGTATTCGGTGACAGCCTGGCCGATGCCGGCCAGTTTCCCGACGGCAGTGCCGGATCGACCCTGCGCTTCACCAACCGTACCGGGCCGACGTTCCAGGGAGACTATGGTCTGGTTTCTTCGACGCTGCTCGGCGCGAAGCTGGGTGTAGCGCCAAACGACCTGAATGCCTCCACCTCACCGGTGCGCGCGATCCAGGGCTTGCCGGACGGAAACAACTGGGCGGTCGGCGGCTACCGTACCGACAATATCCTCGACTCCATCACCAACGTCTCCAACGCGGCGATTCCACCCGGCAATGCCGGGGGCGGCACGGTGCTGCGCAGTCGACAGGGTTACCTGCCGGCAAACGGCGGGCTGGCCGATCCGAATGCGCTGTACTTTCTGTCCGGTGGCGGCAATGACTTCCTCCAGGGTCGCGTACTCAGCCCCGCTCAAGCGGTCGCCGCCGGCGGGCGATTGGCCGACAGTGCCCAAGCCCTGCAACAAGCCGGTGCGCGTTACATCATGGTATGGATGTTGCCCGACATCGGCCTGACGCCGGCCGTCAACGGCACGCCGCAGCAGGCAGCGACGTCGGCCCTGAGCGCTGTTTTCAACCAGTCCCTGGTACAGCGCCTGTCGCAGATCGATGCGCAGGTCATCCCGCTGAACATTCCATTGTTATTGAATGAAGCCTTTGCCAATCCGGCCCGCTTCGGCCTCGCCACCGGGCAAAACCTCACGGGCACCTGCTTCAGTGGCAACAGTTGCACCGCCAATCCGGTGTACGGCATCGGTGGCACCAACCCGGACCCGACCAAGCTGATCTATAACGACTCGGTCCACCCGACCATCGCCGGGCAACAGCTGATCGCCGACTACGCCTATTCGCTGCTCGCCGCGCCGTGGGAAATCACGCTGCTGCCGGAAATGGCCCAGGGCACATTGCGCGCCCACCAGGATGAGTTGCGCAATCAATGGCAGGCAGACACCGGCCACTGGCAAGCCGTCGGCCAATGGCGCGCGATCGTGGCAGCCGGCGGCCAGCGGCTGGATTTCGACGACCAGAACAGCTCGGCAAGCGGCGATGGCAGCGGTTACAACCTCAATATCGGCGGCAGCTACCGACTCAACGAAGCCTGGCGCGTAGGCGTCGCCGCGGGCCTGTACCGCCAGACACTGGAAGCCGGCGCCAGCGATTCGGATTACAAGCTCAACAGCTACATGGGCACCGCGTTCGCCCAATATCAGCAGAATCACTGGTGGGCCGATGCGGCCTTGACCGGCGGCAAACTGGACTTCGATAACCTCAAGCGCAAGTTCGCCCTGGGCGTCAGCGAAGGTTCGGAGAAAGGTGACACCGATGGCTGGCTCTGGGCCTTGAGTGGCCGCGTGGGCTACGACATCGCTGCGCCAGGCAGCGACTGGCACTTGTCGCCCTTCATCAGCGCCGATTATGCGCGCGTCGAAGTCAACGGCTACTCGGAGAAAGACAGCCGCTCCACCGCCCTGACCTTTGATGACCAGCAGCGCGACTCCAAACGCCTTGGCGTCGGCCTGCAAGGCAGCTACCGCATCACCCCGCAGACCCAGGTGTATGGGGAAGTGGCGCATGAGCATGAGTTCGAGAACGACACGCAGAAGGTCAACATCGCGCTCAACAGCGTGCCGGGGATCGACTTCAAGCTGGACGGGTATGCGCCGCGCAGTAATTCGGATCGCTTGAGCCTGGGTGTCAGCCACAAGCTGACGCAGGAACTGGCGTTGCGCGCGGCGTATAACGTGAGGAAGGATGACAACCTGACCCAGCAAGGGGTCAGTGTCGGGGTGAGCCTGGATTTCTAACGGCAGCACAATGAAGGTCTAATGTGGGAGGGGGCTTGCCCCCGATAGCAATGTGTCAGCCAGCACATCATGACCTGACAGACCGCCATCGGGGGCAAGCCCCCTCCCACAGTTTGATCTACATTTGGCTTCAGTCCTGCGGGGTTTGCTCGGCCAGCGCCACCGCCCGGAACATCGCGCGGCGCTTGTTCAGGGTTTCTTCCCATTCCAGGGCCGGCACCGAGTCCGCCACAATGCCGCCACCGGCCTGCACATGCAGTTCGCCATCCTTGATCACTGCCGTACGGATCGCAATCGCGGTGTCCATGTTGCCGTTCCAGGCGAAATACCCCACGGCGCCGCCGTAGACGCCCCGCTTGACCGGCTCCAGCTCGTCGATGATTTCCATCGCGCGAATCTTCGGCGCGCCCGACAAGGTACCGGCCGGCAGAATGGCACGCAGTGCGTCCATTGCGGTCAACCCGGCTTTCAGTTCCCCGGTGACGTTGGACACAATGTGCATCACATTGGAGTACCGTTCGATGACCATCTTCTCGGTCAACTTCACCGAGCCGATTTCCGAGACACGCCCCGTGTCATTGCGCCCCAGATCAATCAGCATCAGGTGCTCGGCGATTTCCTTGTCGTCGCTCAACAGGTCTTCTTCCAGCGCCAGGTCCGCTTCTTCGGTGGCGCCACGCGGGCGCGTACCGGCGATGGGCCGCACGGTGATCAGGTTGTCTTCGACGCGCACCAGCACTTCCGGTGAACTGCCCACCACGTGGAAATCACCGAAGTTGAAGAAGTACATGTACGGCGTCGGGTTGAAGCAGCGCAGCGCCCGGTACAGGTCAATCGGCGCCGCCTTGAAATCAATCGACATCCGTTGCGACGGCACCACCTGCATGCAGTCACCGGCGAGGATGTATTCCTTGATGGTGTCCACTGCGCGCTCGTAGTCCGCCTGCGTGAAGCTGGAACGAAACACCGGGTCAGCGGCAGGCGGACGGCTGAGGTCCAGGCCACGACGCGGCGTGATCGGCTGGCGCAGCTTGTCCAGCAGTGCTTCGAGACTGGCCTGGCCTTGTTCGTAGGCATCCGCCCGGGACGGGTCGGCCAGCACAATCGCGTGCATCTTGCCGGCGAGGTTGTCGAACACCACGACCGCATCGGAGACCATCAGCAGGATGTCAGGCACGCCCAGCGGGTCCGGGTTCGGGCATTTACCCAGGCGCTGCTCCACGTAGCGCACGCAGTCATAACCGAAATACCCCACCAGGCCGCCGTTAAAACGCGGCAGGCCGGCAATGGTCGGCACGTTGTAGCGCGCCTTGAAGGCCTCGACGAACGCCAGCGGGTCGTCTACGTCATGGCTTTCGATCTCGACGCCATCATGGGTGATGCTCACATGATGGTCATGAACCCGCAGTACCGTGCGGCACGGCAGGCCGATGATCGAATAACGGCCCCACTTCTCGCCGCCCTGTACCGACTCCAGCAGATACGAGTTCGGCTCATCGGCCAGTTTCAGGTAGATAGACAGCGGCGTGTCGAAGTCGGCCAGGGTTTCGCGGGCCATGGGGATACGGTTATAGCCGGCAGCGGCCAAACGCAGGAATTCTTCGCGGATCATCAGGTGCCTCGTGGTGTGAGGGTCAATCGGTCAGGTAGGCAAACGTGCCGCACAAAGCGGCCAGGATCAGTCAGGCGCGCCAACGCCAGCGGGCCAGGGCCTTGATGACTTTCATCCAGAGTTTGCGAGTGACCACCACGATGGGATTTCCTGAAAAGGACGGATCAATATCGGGCAACGTTATCTCAGCGCCCGCGCCCAGGCAACCGGGGATTAACAGGCGCAGGTCATCAATCACCAGCGCCGGGGATTCTTCGGCAATCGGCCGGCCATGGTTGTAGCCGTAACTCAAGGCCACGCACTGCACCCCTGCGGCTTTTGCCGCCAATACATCGCTGCGCGAATCGCCCACGAACAACGATTGGGACGCCGGAATGTTGGCCATTTTCATCACGAAGAACAGCGCCGCCGGGTCGGGCTTTTTCTGCGGCAGGGTATCGCCGCCGATGATCCAGCGAAAATACCGGCCGATCTTCATCTGGTCCAACAGCGGTGCGACAAAGCGCTCCGGCTTGTTGGTGATCAAGGCCATTTCCACGCCTTGCTTGCTCAACCATTTGAGGGTGTCACGCACGCCGGGGTACACCACCGTCAGTTCGTGGCTGCTTTCATAGGCGGCATTGAACAGCTCCAGGGCATGTTCGGCTTCCACCTCATCCACACCGGCGGCGTCGATATTGCCCGCCAGCGCCCGACGCACCAGCATCGGCGCGCCGTTACCGACCCATTCGCGAACCGCCTCGATCCCCGCAGGCTTGCGCCCCAGTTTGAGCAGCATCTGGTCCACCGCCGCCGCCAGGTCGGGCACCGAGTCGATCAAGGTACCGTCCAGATCGAACATCACCAGCCGTGGCAATTTGCCGGGGAACAACTGCTCAAAGCCGCTCATGGACGCGCCAGCGCCAGTTCGGCGTGCATCTTGGCGATCACTTCCTGGTAATCCGGGGCATTGAAGATCGCCGAGCCGGCCACGAACGTATCGGCACCCGCAGCAGCGATCTCGCGAATATTATTGACGTTGACCCCACCGTCGATTTCCAGGCGGATGTCGCGGCCCGATGCGTCGATCAGCGCCCGCGCTTCGCGCAGTTTGTTCAGGGTGCCGGGGATGAACTTCTGCCCGCCAAAGCCCGGGTTGACGCTCATCAACAGCACCATGTCGACCTTGTCCATCACGTACTCCAGCACGCTCAAGGGTGTGGCCGGGTTGAACACCAGGCCTGCCTTGCAGCCGCCTTCGCGGATCAGTTGCAGGGTACGGTCGACGTGCCGCGTGGCTTCCGGGTGGAACGTGATGTAGGTCGCACCGGCGTCGATGAAGTCGCCGACAATGCGGTCCACCGGGCTGACCATCAGGTGTGCGTCGATCGGCGCGGTAATCCCGTACTTGCGCAGCGCCGCGCAGACCATCGGGCCGATGGTCAGGTTGGGCACGTAGTGGTTGTCCATGACGTCGAAGTGCACGAAGTCGGCGCCGGCGGCCAACACCTTGTCCACTTCTTCGCCCAGGCGGGCGAAGTCGGCGGAGAGAATCGATGGAGCAATGACGAAGGGCTGCATGACGCACCTTTTTTGAGCTAAATCACGATGGCGCGCATTGTATACCTCAGCTTTGCCCTGCGCACCGTGACCTCACTCAACGGCTAGTACGCCGCCCGGTAGATTTTCTCGATATCGGCCGCGCTGAGCTGGCGCGGGTTATTGCGCATCAGCCGTTCGATGCCCGCCGCTTCAGTGGCCATCGCCGGGATAGCCTCCTCAGGCACGCCGAAACTGCGCAGGCCGGCCGGGATTTCGACGGCGGCGCACAGTTTCGTCATCGCCTCGACAGCCTGGTCGGCGGCATCATTCACGCTCAGCCCGCTGACATTCACGCCCATGGCCTGGGCGATGTCGCGCATCCGCTCGACACAGGCCAGCTTGTTCCAGTGCATCACATAGGGCAGCAACAGCGCGTTGCTCACGCCATGGGCGATGTTGAACCGGCCGCCCAACGGATACGCCAGCGCATGCACCGCGCCCACGCCGGCATTGCCGAAGGCCATCCCGGCCATCAGGCTGGCGGTGGCCATGTCGTCACGGGCTTGCAGGTTGGCCGGGTTGGCGTAAACCTTGGGCAGTGCGCTGGCAATCAGCTTGATCGCGCCGATCGCCAGCGCATCGGTGATCGGCGAGGCGTTCAGCGACAGGTAGGATTCAATGGCATGCACCAGTGCGTCGACGCCACTGGCGGCGGTGACGCTGCGGGGACAAGTGAGGGTCATTTGCGGGCTGATCAGCGCCACATCCGGCAGCAGGTAGTCGCTGACGATGCCTTTTTTCAGCTGCGCGACCTTGTCCGAGAGGATTGCCACGTTGGTCACCTCCGAGCCGGTGCCCGCCGTGGTGGGAATGGCGATCAACGGCGGGCCCTTGCGCGGCACCTGGTCGACCCCGAACAAATCCGCCAGGGCGCCGTGGTAACCGGCGTAAGCGGCGACGCTCTTGGCGATGTCGATGGCACTGCCGCCGCCCACGCCGATCAGGCCATCGTGCCCGCCATCGCGGTAGGCCTGCATGCAGTCTTCGACAATGGCGATTTCCGGGTCGGGCAGCACGCGGTCGAAAATTTCATACGGGCGGCCGCCCAAGTGCTCGAGCGCCAGCGCCACCGTGCCGGACTTGACCAGCACGGCATCGGTGACGATCAACGGGTTATCCACATCCAGGCGGGTGAGTTCGGCGGCGAGCTGCTCAATGGCGCCAGCGCCGGTGAGCAATTTGTGGGCGATCTTGAATGAGGAAGTACTCATGTGCGCGGCCTCTTATTGAGAGATGGGCTGGCACAAGAGTAGCTCGGGATTTCGGGTTGCCCAGCATTCAGCAACTGAATGGTCATTATCTGAGTGAACACAAAACCAATGTGGGAGGGGGCTTGCCCCCGATAGCAGTGTGTCAGTCAGCACATCTGAGACTGATACACCGCTATCGGGGGCAAGCCCCCTCCCACATTTTGATCTGTGCCGGGTTTCAGACCTGTGCGGTACGCAGCTTTTCGCCCCGCCCGCGCAACCATTCAAGCGTCAGCAACAGCACCACTGAAAACCCGATCAGCAACGTCGCCGCCGCTGCAATCGTCGGGCTGAGGTTTTCCCGAATGCCGCTGAACATCTGCCGTGGCAACGTGGCTTGCTCGGGCCCTGCGAGAAACAGCGTCACCACCACTTCATCGAACGAGGTGGCGAAGGCAAACAGAGCCCCGGAAATCACTCCTGGGGCGATCAGCGGCAAGGTCACCCGGCGAAACGCGGTCAACGGTGACGCGCCCAGGCTGGCCGCGGCCCGCACCAGATTGTGGTTGAAACCCTGCAAGGTCGCCGACACGGTAATGATCACAAACGGCACGCCCAGCACCGCATGCACCACGATCAACGAGAAGAAGCTGTTACCCAGACCCAGCGGGGCAAAGAACAGGTAACTGGCCACGCCGATAATCACCACCGGCACCACCATCGGCGAAATCACCAATGCCATCACCAATGCCTTGCCGGGGAAGTTGCCACGGGTCAGGCCAATCGCCGCCAGCGTGCCGAACACCATCGCCAGCACCGTGGCCGCCGGGGCGACGATGATGCTGTTGCGCAGGGCGCGCATCCATTCGGCCGAGGCGAAGAAGTCCTGATACCACTGCAGCGAAAAGCCCTGCAACGGATACACCAGGAAACTGCCGCTGTTGAACGACAGCGGGATGATCACCAGTACCGGCAGGATCAGGAACAGCAGGATCAGGCCACACAGAATCCGCAGGCTGTAGAACCACAGCCGTTCCACCGGTGACATATAAGGACTCAGCATCGCAGGGTCTCCTCAGCTCAGGCGCAGGCGACTGGCGCCCACCAGCCGGTTGTAGATCAGGTACAACAGCACCGTCGCCAGCAGCAGCAAGCCGCCCAGCGCCGTGGCCATGCCCCAGTTGATGCTGGTGTTGGTATAGAAGGCCACGAAGTAGCTGACCATCTGGTCGTTCGGGCTGCCCAGCAAGGCCGGGGTGATGTAGTAACCAATCGCCAGGATAAACACCAACAGGCAACCGGCGCCGACACCGGCGTAGGTCTGCGGGAAGTACACGCGCCAGAAGCTGGCGAAGGGGTGACAGCCCAGGGAAATCGCCGCACGCATGTAGGTTGGCGAAATGCCCTTCATCACGCTGTAGATCGGCAGGATCATGAACGGCAGCAGGATATGCACCATGGAGATGTACACACCGGTACGGTTGAACACCAACTCCAGCGGCGTATCGATCAGGCCCATGCCCATCAGGGCGCTGTTGATCAGGCCGCCGGATTGCAGCAGTACGATCCACGCCGCCACCCGCACCAGGATCGAGGTCCAGAACGGCAGCAATACCAGGATCATCAGCAGGTTGCTTTTACGCGCCGGCAGGTTGGCCAGCAGGTACGCCAGGGGATAGGCCAGCAGCAGGCAGATCACGGTGATGACCAGGCCCATCCAGAATGTGCGGGCGAAGATATCCAGATAGATAGCCTGGTCCGGGGTGGCCGGCGCGATTTCGCCCAGGTCGTCGATACGGTGATCGACGGCCGCCAGCAGATAGTAAGGCGTCAGGCTGCTGGTATTGCGTCGGATCGCCTGCCAGTACGCCGGGTCGCCCCAGCGTTCGTCGAGGGTTTCCAGCGCAGCTTTATAAGAGGCCGGCGCGTCGGCAAACGGCAGCGCCCGCGCGGTTTTGGTCAGCAGGCTGCGATAGCCGGCCAGTTCCATGTTCAAGCGCTTGGACAGATCGCCCAGGGTCTGGTTTTTGCGCGCTTCGCCCAGATCCTCACTGAGCGCCTGGTACACCGACTCGCCGGGCAAGCCACGACCGTCCCAGGCCGTCACTGCCACCACTGTGCGCGGCAGGCCTGCGACCACTTCCGGGTTGCCGACGCTTTTGTAGAGCAGCGCAACAATGGGCACCAGGAACACCAGCAGCAAAAACAGCACCAGCGGCGCAATCAAGGCCTGGGCCTTCCAGCGGTTGAGCCGCTCGGCACGGGCCAGGCGCTGCTTGAGGGTGGGAATGGCGAGGGCCATGACTGAACTCCGGATCTTGAAGATAAATGCAGATCCCCTGTGGGAGGGGGCTTGCCCCCGATAGCGGCGGGTCAGTCAGCCTGTGTATTGCCTGACACACCGCCATCGGGGGCAAGCCCCCTCCCACATGGATTATTTGGCGGCCCAGGAATTGAAACGCTGCTCAAGCTGCTCGCCGTTATCGGCCCAGAAGCTCACATCGATCTGCACCTGGTTGGCGATATTTTCAGGAGTGGTCGGCATGTCCTTGAGCACGTCTTTGGCCAGCAACTGCACGGCCTGGGTGTTGGCCGGGCCGTAGGCGATGTTTTCCGAATAGATCTTCTGCTGCTGCGGCTGCACCGAAAAGGCGATGAATTTTTTCGCCGCTTCGGCGCGATCCTTCGCCAGGCCTTTTGGAATGGCCCAGGCGTCGAAGTCGTAGATGCCGCCGTTCCACACCACTTTGAGGTTGCTTTCTTTCTGCACGGCGGCGATCCGGCCGTTGTAGGCCGAGCTCATCACGACGTCACCCGAGGCCAGGTATTGCGGCGGCTGTGCACCGGCTTCCCACCACTGGATCGACGGCTTGAGTTCGTCGAGTTTCTTGAATGCACGGTCCTGGCCATCTTTGCCGGCCAGCACTTTGTAGACGTCCTTGGGCGCTACGCCGTCGGCCATCAGCGCGAATTCCAGGGTGTATTTGGCGCCTTTGCGCAGGCCACGCTTACCCGGGAATTTCCTGGTGTCCCAGAAATCCGCCCAGCTGGTCGGTGCACTGGCGAGTTTGTCGGCGTTGTAGGCCAGCACCGTCGACCACACGAAGAAGCCCACGCCGCAGGGCTGGATCGCGCCTTTGACATAGTCGGCGCCGTTGCCGAACAGTTTCGGGTCGAGGGGCTCGAACATGTCTTCGTCGCAACCACGGGACAGTTCAGGCGACTCCACTTCCACCAGGTCCCAGGACACGCTCTTGGTGTCGACCATGGCTTTGACCTTGGCCATTTCACCGTTGTATTCACCGGCAATGATCTTGCCGTTGCCCGCGCTTTCCCACGGGGCATAGAAGGCCTTGACCTGGGCCGCCTTGTTCGCGCCGCCAAAGGAAACGACGGTCAGGTCCGGGCCTGCCATGGCCTGTGTCGCGCCCATCAGGCCGATAGCCAGGGCCGAATACTTAAGGGATCTCAACATTGTTGTGCTCTCCACGTGCAGGGTTGGTGAAGCCAGGGGGCGATCAATTCGCCTCTAGAAGTGGGTCGAGTGCGCGAACGTGCTCGACTTGCCAGCCAATCGGTACCACGTCGCCGACCGTCAGGGCCGGGTCCAGCTCGGCGATCGGTTGTTTCACGAAAAAATCGGTCTTGCCGCAGACTTCCAGGCGCACACGCACGTGGTCGCCCAGGTAGATGAACTCCGCCACCCGCCCGGAAAAACGGTTGATGCAGCGATCACTTGCGCCATTGAGGCTGACGCGCTCCGGCCGCACCGACAGCGTCACCGGGCCGCCGATCGAGCCGACGTTCACCGCCAGCGCCTCGACCTTTTCGCCGCGCGCCAGCTCCACCACACAGCGCTCGCCGGTGTGGCTGTGCAGACGGCCATTGAGACGGTTGTTTTCGCCGATGAAGTTGGCCACAAAGGTATTTTTCGGCTCTTCATACAGGCTGCGCGGCGCGGCGATCTGCTGGATTTCGCCCTGGTGGAACACCGCCACGCGGTCGGACATGGTCAAGGCTTCGCCCTGGTCATGGGTCACATACACCACGGTCACGCCGAGGCGCTGATGCAGGTGCTTGATTTCCATCTGCATGTGTTCGCGCAATTGCTTGTCGAGGGCACCGAGGGGTTCGTCCATCAGTACCAATTGCGGCTCGAACACCAAGGCGCGGGCCAACGCCACCCGCTGTTGCTGGCCCCCGGACAGTTGCGCCGGATAGCGTTGGGCGAACGCGTCGAGCTGGACCATGCTCAGCACGCGCTTGACCCGCTCACTGATGTCGGTCTTGCTCAAGCCACGCACGGACAGCGGAAACGCCAGGTTCTCGGCCACGGTCATGTGCGGGAACAATGCATAGTTCTGGAACACCATGCCGATGTCGCGCTTGTGCGGCGGCACGTTATTGATCGAGCGCCCGGCCAGCTGGATTTCGCCGGCGGTGGGTGTTTCAAAGCCGGCCAGCATCATCAGGCTGGTGGTCTTGCCCGAACCGGACGGCCCGAGCAGGGTGAGGAACTCGCCCTTGCGAATCTCCAGGTTGAGGTCTTTGACGATCAGGTTTTCGCCATCGTAGCTTTTCTGCACGCCACGAAAGCTGACCAGCACATCATTTGAATCCACCTCGCTCATACCCGCACCTTTGTGTTTTGGACCGCTGTGACACAAGCGTAGTCCAGGCGCAAGGCCCCGGAAATCGGGGGCGAGGAGAGAATCCCATCAGCCGGATGGAAGGTTCGGGGTAGGGATCGCCCTACACGGATGGCGGGCATGGGACAGTGCAGCTGCAAGCGACGAGCTGCAAGCGGCAAGAACAGGCTCGGCGGCGTTTTTGAGGTGTCGCTGATGGATATGCGCTACAGCAGCTTGTGTTCCATGGCGTATTTCACCAACTCGGCCAGGGAGGTGATATTGAGCTTTTGCATCAAGCGCGCCTTGTGCGTGCTGATGGTTTTGCTGCTCAGGGCCAACTGCAGGGCGATGTCGTTGACGTTGGCACCTTGTGCCAGGCGTTCAAACACCGAGAATTCGCGCTCCGACAGCAGCGAGTGCAAGGGGCGCGAATCCGTCAGGCCGACTTCGAAGACCATGCGGTCTGCCAGGTCCGGGTCGATATAGCGCCCACCCGCCGCGACCTTGCGAATCGCCATCAGCAGCAATGCCGGGTCGCTGTCCTTGGTGGCATAGCCGGCCGCACCCACCTTCAGGGCACGGGCGGCCATTTGCGCCTCATCGTGCATGGACAGCACCAGGATCGCCGGCGGGTTGCTCAGCGCGCGGATACGCGCGATAGCCTCCAGGCCATTCACGCCGGGCATGGAGATATCCAGCAACACCACCTCGCACGGCACATGGCGCAGGGTCTCGAGCAACTGCTCGCCATTGCTCGCTTCGCCTACCACCAGCAGGTCCTTGGCCAGGCCGATCAATTGCTTGATGCCTTCCCGGACAATGGTGTGGTCTTCGGCTACCAGTACGCGGATCACAGGGGTTTCCTCTTATCGTTATGCATCCAGCGGCACCGTGACGCTCAGGGTGGTGCCCTCCCCCAACTCGCTGACCAGGCTCAACTGCCCGCCCATGATCAGTACCCGTTCGCGCATGCCGACCAGGCCGAACGATACCGCTCGCCCCTGCGCCTGCACGAAACCGATACCGTCATCGCTGATGGTCAGCCGCAGGTTCGGGCCATCCACGCCCAGCGTCAGCTCCACAGTATGCGCCTGGGCATGGCGCATCACATTGGTCAGCGCCTCCTGCAGGATACGGAACAGGCCGATGGCCTTGGCGTCGCTCAGTAGCGGCGGGTTTTCCGGGACGCGTACCAGGCAGGGAATCTGCGTGCGCGCTTCGAAGCGTCGCGCCTGCCATTCGATGGCCGAGGCAATGCCGGCGTCGAGAATCGGCGGGCGCAGCGCCGTGGCGACATCACGGACCAATTGAAAAAGCTGGGCGATCAGGCGCTTCATGCTGTTCAAGCGCTCGTTCAGGCCCGGGTCGAGTTGCGCATAGGCCAATTCACACATTGAGGTTTCCAGCTTGAGCACGGTGAGCATCTGCCCCAGTTCGTCGTGTACTTCGCGGGCGATACGCGCCTTTTCTTCTTCGCGCACCGTTTCCAGGTGGGCTGACAATTGGCGCAACTGTGCCTCGCTTTGCAGCAGGGCGGCCACATAACGGCGGCGCTCGGTGACGTCAGTCAGGTAAACCACAAGGTACTCGCCGTCGGCAAAGCGCAGGAAACTCAACGACACATCCGCCGGCAGGATACTGCCGTCGGCGCGCAGGCAGTCGGTGGCGAAGGTCTGCGCGCCCTCCTCGCTGGCACGCCCACGCTTCCACAGATTGAGCCAGCGGTCCATGGTCAATGTCGGGTCGAAATCGATCAGCGGTCGCTCGATCAATGCGCCAGCGCCATAGCCGAGCATGGTTTCGGCGGCGCGATTGGCGTAACGCACGTGACTGTCCCAATTGACCCACAGGATGCCGACCGTACTTTGATCGATGGAAAACTGCGTCAGGCGCAAGGCTTCAGCGCCAGCGGCGCGCGCCGCACTTTCCTCTCGCGCCGCCAACAGGTCGTGCTCCAGGTTGCGTTGTTGGCGGCGCTGCCAGAGCACCGCGGCGAGGCTGGCGAGCAGTAATAGCCCAAGCAGCACGCTAAGATTTTTCCACACGCCCATGGCGTTTGATAAACGCGGGTACTGAGGTTGCAGCCAGCGGCTGTGCAATTGGTCGAGGTCGCGGGCGGGTATCGCCCGCAAGGCGCTTTGCATGATGCCGGCCAGCTGCGGCCATTCACGCCGCGTGGCCACCCGCAGCAACTGCGGCAGGCCGATATCGCCGACCACCGCCAGCCCGGCAAACTCCGCCTCGCCGGATAACCGGCCCAGTTGCGCCTCATCCACCACCGCATAGCGGGCCTGCCGGCTCACCAGTAACTGCAGGGCCTGGCGCTCCATGGGCACGCCTTGCAGGTTGAGGTTGGGATAGGTGCTGCGCAGGTAGTCGGCCACCGTGCTGGGCATGCGCACCGCGATGCGCGATTGTGCGTCGAGTTTTTCCAGCTCCACCGCGCCGCCGCCTTCACGAATACCGACAATATGCTGGGGCACGCGCATATAGGGGTCGCTGAACAACCACAGGCGCAAGCCGGCCGGGGTTTGCTGCAGGCCGGGGGCAATGTCCACCTCGCCGTCGCGCACGGCGGCCTCCAATTGCTGCTGATCGGGAAAGTTGCGCCAGGTCAGCTCGATGCCCAGTGCCCTGGCCAGCCACTGCATCAACTCGACATTGGCCCCGGACAACCGCTGCAGCCGTCGGTCGTATTGCGCGTAAGGCGCCTGCAACACCAGGCCCACCCGCAGCTGCGGATGCTGCGCCAGCCACACACGCTGCTGCGCATCCAGTTGCGCCTGGGGCACGACGGGGGCAGGCGCCGCGTTCGCCATCAAGGCAACACACAGACAGCCGATAACCAGCAGCAAGCGAAAACCCATGATCCACGTCTCACATCACTGACAAATACCGATCAACCCATTAGGCTGCTGGGATCTTCCGGCCGGGATTTAACGATGCCACCTCTAAACCGTTCGGCACTGCCAGCATTGTGCCTGTCGCTGCTATTTACCAGCGCCTTTTCTGTTCAAGCCGCCGATGCGCCTGCAGCCGTCGCGGAAAAACCTGCCGAGCGCCAGCCCTTGCCCGAGCGCAGCGAGGCAGAAGCCCGCGCGCTCGAACGCCAGGTTGCGCAACAGGAACAACAACAATTGCAGGCCGGCAGCGAGTCGTTCCTGGCCCTGTGGAGGCCCGCCAACAGCGCCGAACCCCAGGGCGTGGTGATTATCGTGCCAAGTGCGGGCGAAAATGCCGACTGGCCGCAAGCGATCGGCCCGTTGCGGCGCAAACTGCCGGACGCTGCCTGGGGCACCCTCAGCCTGTCATTGCCGGACGTCAATCTGGACACCTTGCCGCCACGCGTCATCGAGCCGCCCAAAGCGGCGGTCGATACCAGCAGCAAGGACGGCAGCACGGTCGCCAAACCCGTCGAACAGGCCGCCAGCGCGGAAGCCGAAGGCACTGACCCGGCGGTGGTACCGGGCGCGGATGAACAGGACAAGACCGACGCCAAACGTATCTTCGACCGCATCGACGCTGCCGTCGCCTTCGCCCAGACCCAGGGCGCCCGCAGTGTGGCACTGCTCGGTCACGGCACAGGCGCATGGTGGGCTGCGCGTTACCTGAGCGAGAAACAACCCGCCCAGGTGCAGAAACTGGTGATGGTGGCCGGCAAGACACCCGCCGCTCGTCAACCGGACCTGCAGCAATTGGCGCCAGCGCTGAAAGTACCTACGGCGGATGTGTTCTACCAGGACGGCGCCCAGGACGGCAAAAACGCACTGGCCCGTATCCAGGCAGCCAAACGCGGCAAGAATGACGGCTACAAGCCAGTGCAACTCCATGCCCTGCCCGGCAACGATGCCGCCGAGCAGGAGCAGCTCTACCGGCGAGTTCGCGGCTGGTTGAGCCCGCAGCCCGATTGAACACAGTTGTGTGGGAGGGGGCTTGCCCCCGATAGCCATAAGTATCTACACAACTCAGCCGCGCCCAACCGTAACCACGATGCGAAGCGAGCCGCTCTTGATCTTGATCTGCTTTTGATCTTAAGCGCCCCGTCAAACCACGCTGGCCGAACGCAGGCTTGAATCCGTGGGTAACCCGGCAGGACGCCG
>NZ_CVTN01000062.1:196058-244868 GCF_900004915.1 Pseudomonas sp. 31 R 17 | reverse complement strand
CGAGTGGTGGGGCAAGAGCGTTTTGCTTACTTTTGCGCTTTTCAAAAGTGAGCCGCTGTAAAAGCGGAACCCTAAGTGGCCGTTACCTAAATAACGGATATGTACTCGATCTGATCCAACATCCTGGTCGGCCCAGAGGCCGCCATCGGGGGCAAGCCCCCTCCCACAGGGTCCCGCAGAGTACCTAAAAGTTGTGTAGATACTCATGCCCCGATGACAGTGTGTCAGCCAAACATTGGGTGACTGATACACCGCTATCGGGAGCAAGCCCCCTCCCACATTTGATCGGCGATGTCAGCGAAAGTCCCGCCGCTCGCGAATCAACGCATAAGCGTTATGCAACTCACGGGTACGCTCGGTCGCCTCACGCACTTGCGCGGGGCTGGCGCCACTGCCGGCGATCTTGTCCGGGTGGTGGCGGCTGAGCAGGCGGCGATAGGCGCGCTTGATCACCGACGGCTCAGCGGTCGCCGTCACCCCCAGAATCCGCAGCGCCTCCTGATAAGCCCCGACACGGTCCACCAACGGCTTGCGCGTCGGCGCGTAATCGGAGGCCAACGCGCGGATTTGTTGCGGCGTCCAGCCCAGCCATTTGCCCCACCGTTCGATCAGGTCACGCTCGGCATCATCCGCCCGGCCATCCGCCCAGGCCATCCGCCAGCACGCACGTAGAACACCCTCGGCGGCATGGGGTTGCGCCTTGAGCACGCGCAGATAACTGCGCACACGATCAGTGCCGGACTTGCCACGATTAAACGCCATGATGGCTCGGCGCTGGGCCGGCTCGGTCATGTCCAGTGCGCGCATTTCCTGGCGCGCCTGCTGGATATGCCCGTCCACAATGCGACCGTTGCTTTTGGCCAGGCGCCCCAGCAGCACGAACAACAATTCGTCGTTGCGCAATGCGGGTCGTCCGCCCATGCGTTCGCGCAACTGCGCCCAGCTGTGCAATTGCAGGCGCCGGTCCAGCGCCTGCCCCAGCAATGCACCCAACAGAGCCCCCGGAATGCTGGCAATCGCAAAGCCAGCCCCGGCGCCGATCAGCGTCCCTGGCCACAGCATCCTATCGTCCCGCTGTCAGCAAGGTTTCGACCTGCGCCAGACGTTCAAGCGTTCCGACATCCACCCAGCGTCCCTTCATGTGTTCACCCGTCACCCGACCGTTGGTCATCGCCGCGCGCAGCAACGGCGCCAGCTTGAAGGCACCCGCACTGCAACCCGCGAACAATTGAGGGTCGAGCACGGAAATGCCACTGAAGGTCAGGTTATCGGCACCGGGCGCCGCATCATGAAGCACGCCGTCGTCCAGGTAGAAATCCCCGCCAGACGGATGATGCGCCGGGTTGTCGACCATCACCAGATGGGCCAGGCCCTGGAGCGGTCGCTTCAATTGGCTGAAGTCGTAATCGGTCCAGATATCGCCGTTGACCACCAGGAACGGCTCGTCACCCAGCAACGGCAGCGCCTGGAAAATCCCGCCGCCGGTTTCCAGCGGCTCGCCTTCGGCTGAATAACGGATACGCACGCCGAACTGGGCACCGTCACCCAGGTAGCTTTCGATCTGCTGACCGAGCCAGGCATGGTTGATCACGATCTCGGTGAAGCCGGCCTTGGCCAGCGCTTCAAGGTGATACTCGATCAGCCGTTTGCAGCCTGCCTGCACCAGCGGTTTGGGCGTATGCAGCGTCAGCGGGCGCATGCGCTCGCCCTTGCCGGCCGCCAGGATCATCGCTTTCATACGCAAGCCTCGGCCGGCTGGCGCAGGCTGCTGAGCAGCTCACCCAGGTCACTCAACTCCGGCCGGTCGGCCAGCACCGCTTCTATATAAGCAAAGAAGCGCGGCACGTCCGCCAGATAGCGTGGTTTGCCATCGCGGTGGCAGATCCGCGCGAAGATACCGATGACCTTGAGGTGACGCTGCACGCCCATCAGGTCGCTGGCACGCAGGAAGTCTTCAAAATCCTCCTGCACTGGGATGCCCAGTTGCCCGGCGCGCTCCCAATAGCCGCGCTGCCACCCGCGCACGCGGGCCTGGGGCCAACTGAGGAAGGCGTCCTTGAACAGGCAGGTAATGTCATAGGTCACCGGGCCATAGACCGCATCCTGGAAATCCAGCACCCCAGGGTTAGGCTCGCTGATCATCAGGTTGCGCGGCATATAGTCGCGGTGCACCAGCACGGTGGGCTGGGCCAGGGCGCTGTCGATCAACCGGTCACTGACGCGCTGCCAGAGGGCCTGCTGGCGGGTATCAAGCTCGATACCCAGGTGCCGGCGAACGTACCATTCAGGGAACAACTCAAGCTCGCGACGCAGCAGGGCGACGTCATAGCTGGGCAGCGGCGCGTCCATCGGCAACTGCTGGAACGCCAGCAGCGCATCGATGGCGTCAGCGAACAATTGATCGGCATTTTGCTCGTCAATCACGTCCAGATAGGTTTTTCGGCCCAGGTCATTGAGCAAAAGAAAGCCACGGGGCAAATCTTCTGCATAAATTTTTGGCACATTAATTCCCGATTTCGCGAGCAAATACGCGATATCGACGAAAGGTTTGCAGTTTTCCTGGGGCGGTGGCGCGTCCATTACGACGAACGTATGCGCCCCACCCTCCCACCGGAAGTAACGCCTGAAACTCGCGTCGCTGCTGGCCGCGGTCAATGTGGCCGGGGGTACGGGGCCCCAGTCCTGAGCGTTGAAGAGAATCGGCAACTGCTCATCCAGCCAGACTTCCAGCTGTTGTAAACGTAGATCGTGCTCGGGCATTACAAGGGTCTCCGACGGCGCTAGCCGTCAAGCGGGGCATGCTTTATTATCACGCATCTTTTTCAGACCATCGAGAGGCGTGCGGCCCAAACCGCGGGCAGATGGCACGCAGGAAGCCCGGACTAATAAGATGGCATTGAAATCCCCCGCGTTTCGTAGAAAATTTCCGTTGCTGGTAACCGGCAGTCTGCTGGCCTTGCAACCTTTCGCCACCTCATTCGTGGTCGCCGCGGAACAGTATGACTGCTCAGTCTCTGCTTCGGGTGCCTGGGATTGCGCGCCGAAAACGGCCGCAGCCCCATTGCCACCGCGCCCGGTGCATGACGGTTCTGCCGTCAGCTCGGCCAACAGCACGCCGCAGGGCGAGGCTGGCGGCAGCGTCGACGCCGAGCCCAAGACCATGCTGGTCACCGAAGCCAAGGGCCGTGGGTTGCGTTCGCGCAGCAAAGACTACAGCCACCTGGACTGGGTGCCTCGCGAGAAACTGACCGCAGCACAGTTGGCCGAAACCGGCCCTTACTGCGGCGGTGCCTACATCGAGCCGACGCGTCCTGGCATGAATGACAAGACGAACAAGAGCGATGCGCCAACCTTCATCGGTGCCAAGGCTTCTCGTTACGAGCAGGAACAGCAGGTCGCCACACTGGCCGGTGACGTCGTCATGCGCCAGGGCAGCATGCAGCTGGAGTCCGACGAAGCCAGCCTGTACCAGGCCGAGAACCGTGGCGAGCTGAACGGCAACGTGCGCCTGCGCGACAACGGCGCGCTGATCGTGGGCGACCGTGCCCAGGTCCAGCTCGACACCGGCGCGGCCCAGATCGACAACGCCGAGTACGTGATGCACAAGTCGCGTATCCGCGGTAATGCGCTGTACGCCAAGCGTGCCGAGAACGCGATCATCCGTCTCAAGGACGGTACGTACACCACCTGCGAGCCGGACAGCAACGCCTGGCAGCTCAAGGGCAACAACATCACGTTGAACCCGGCCACCGGTTTCGGTACGGCCACCAACGCGACGTTGCGGGTCAAGAACATCCCGATCCTGTACACCCCTTACATCTATTTCCCGATTGACGATCGCCGTCAGTCCGGCTTCCTGCCGCCGAGCTTCAGCACCGGCAGCGAGACTGGCTTTACCCTCGTGACGCCGTACTACTTCAACCTGGCACCGAACTACGACGCCACGTTGTACCCGCAATACATGACCAAGCGCGGCTTGTTGATGGAAGGCGAATTCCGCTACCTCACCAAGTCCAGCGAAGGCCAGTTCGGCGGGGCGTACCTGAACGACGACAACGACGAGCGCAAGAACCAGACCGATTACGAAAAAACCCGCTACATGCTCAACTGGCAGCACAGGGGTGGGTTGGATTCGCGCCTGACGTCCCAGGTGGACTACACCAAGATCAGCGATCCTTATTACTTCCAGGATCTGAAGTCGTTTGAGGAAGGTGTACAGAACCGGGACTTCCTGAACCAGCAGGGTTCCCTGACGTACCGGGGCGATTCTTATCAGGCTCGCTTGAATGTCCAGGCGTACCAGTTGTCCACAATCTCTCAAATCACGCCGTATGACCGCTTGCCGCAGCTCACGCTGGACGGCCAACTGCCGTTTCATCCGGGCGGCTTGAACTTCAGTTATGAAACCGAAGCCGTACGTTTTGATCGTGACTTGCAAAACGGTATGTTTACAGACGAGAACGGCGACAAAACGGCTCGCCTGGATAGCAACGTGCTGGGTCTTACCCGGGCCAACGGTACTCGCCTGAATGTTGCACCCGCTGTCGAATACCCGATGAACTGGACTTACGGTTTTATTACGCCGAAGCTCAAGTACGTCTACACCAAGTACGATCTTGACCTTGATACGATCGGTAAAAACACGCTGGCTGCAGGCGATACGTTCAAGAGCTCCCAGGACCGCGCGATACCGATCGCCAGTGTAGACAGCGGCCTGTACTTCGACCGCAGAACCAATTTGTTCGGCAAGGACTTCAACCAGACCCTCGAACCGCGGGCCTACTACCTCTACGTACCGAACAAGGACCAGAGCGATATTCCGGTTTTCGATACCAGTGAATACTCGTTCAGCTACTCCTCATTGTTCCGCGACAACCGCTTCAGCGGCACCGACCGGATTGGTGACGAGAACAAACTGTCCTTGGGCGTAACCAGCCGCTGGATCGAAGATAACGGTTTTGAGCGCCAACGCGTTTCGGTAGGTCAGGCCGTGTACTTCAAGGACCGTGAGGTTCAACTGCCAGGCGTATTGGCCGCCGATCGCGATGACGCGCGTACCGACGTATCGCCTATCGCGCTGGAATACGAATTCCACTTCAACCGCGACTGGCGCGCCACAGCCGACTACAACTGGGACCCCGAGAGCCACTCCCCACGGTCCGGCAGCGCGATGTTCCACTACCAGCCGGAAAACGACCCGAACAAGGTGATCAACCTCGGTTATCGCTATCGCAACGACCAGATCGTCTATAACCAGCTGGCCAACAAATGGCAGTTCGGTGGTGACTACGGCAAGCCGGGCGATCCGAACTACGTGAAGGATTACTACAAAATCCAGCAACACGACTTCTCGATGATGTGGCCGATCATTCCACAGTGGAACCTGATCACCCGCTGGCAGTATGACTATGCACGTAACCGTACCCTGGAAGCCTTTGGTGGTTTCGAGTACGACAACTGCTGCTGGAAACTGCGCGTCATCAACCGTTACTGGGTTTCCAACGACGAATACAGCCAGATCGCCCCGCTTAACGAAAAGGGTGACCACGGGCTCTTCTTCCAGATCGTCCTCAAAGGACTCGGCGGCCTGACCGGCGCCAAGGTAGAGAGCTTCCTCGACAAAGGCATTGAAGGTTATCGTGAACGTGAAGACAAAGCTTTCTGAGTGTTTGCGCCCGCTAGTGCTGGGCGCGCTGTTCCTGGGTGCCGCCTCGGCGCATGCCGCGGTGCAACAGCTGGATAAAGTCGCAGCCATCGTCGATAACGACGTGATCATGCAGAGCCAGCTGGACCAGCGGGTCAAGGAAGTTCAGCAGACCATCGCCAAGCGTGGCGGTGGTGTGCCGCCGACCAGCGTCCTGGAGCCCCAGGTGCTGGAACGCCTGATCGTCGAAAACCTGCAACTGCAGATCGGCGAGCGCTCCGGCATCCGTATTTCGGACGAAGAGCTCAACCAGGCCGTCGGCACCATCGCTCAACGCAACAACATGAGCATCGATCAGTTCCGCGCAGCCCTGGCGCACGATGGTCTGTCCTATGAGGACGCGCGTGACCAGATCAAGCGTGAAATGATCATCAGCCGTGTACGTCAACGTCGCGTAGCGGAGCGGGTGCAGGTGTCGGAGCAGGAAGTGAAGAACTTCCTGGCCTCGGACCTGGGCAAGATGCAACTCTCCGAAGAGCTGCACCTGGCCAATATCCTGATCCCGACGCCAGACAGCGCCAACGCCGAGCAGCTCAATGCCGCCGCGGCCAAGACCCAGGCGATCTACGACCGCCTCAAGGCGGGTGCTGATTTCGCTCAAATGGCGATTGCCCAATCCGGCAGCGACAACGCGCTCGACGGCGGTGACATGGGCTGGCGTAAAGCCGCTCAACTGCCGCCGCCGTTCGACCGTGAGCTCAGTGCCATGAACGTGGGTGATATTACCCAGCCGGCACGCACTCCAGGCGGCTTTATCATCCTCAAGCTGCTCGGCAAGCGCGGCGGCGAGACCTCGCTGAAGGACGAAGTACAC
This sequence comes from Pseudomonas sp. 31 R 17, assembly GCF_900004915.1. NCBI lineage: Bacteria > Pseudomonadati > Pseudomonadota > Gammaproteobacteria > Pseudomonadales > Pseudomonadaceae > Pseudomonas > Pseudomonas sp. 31 R 17. The sequence goes on along the minus strand of NZ_CVTN01000062.1, from coordinate 238,350 downwards.
GTTCGTCACATCCTGGTCAAACCAAGCGAAATCCGCACCGAAGCACAAACCAAGGAACTGGCCCAGAAGATCTATGACCGCATCGAAAGCGGTGAAGACTTCGCCACCCTGGCCAAGAGTTTCTCGGAAGACCCAGGCTCGGCCCTCAACGGCGGTGACCTGAACTGGATCGACCCGAAAGCCCTGGTGCCGGAGTTCCAGCAGGTGATGGCCGATACGCCGCAAGGCGTGCTGTCCAAGCCATTCAAGACCCAATACGGCTGGCATGTGCTGGAAGTCCTTGGCCGTCGCGCCACCGACAACACCAACCAGGCCCGCGAGCAGCAAGCCCTGACCGTACTGCGCAACCGCAAGTACGACGAAGAGCTGCAAACCTGGCTGCGTCAGATCCGTGACGAAGCCTACGTGGAAAACAAACTGCCGGCCGCCGAGCAAACAGGCACCGACCAGGCAGCGCAGTGAAACCCCAGCGTTTCGCGGTAACACCCGGCGAGCCGGCCGGCATTGGTCCAGACCTGTGCCTGCTGCTCGCCTCGCAACCCCAGCCACATCCCCTGATTGCCATTACTAGCCGCGACCTGCTCCTTGAACGGGCCGCGCAGCTGGGTGTGGCTGTCAACCTGCTGAGCGTTGCACCGGGCAACTGGCCCGACCTGCCGGCGCCGGCGGGCAGCCTGTATGTGTGGGACACCCCGCTGCATGCCAAGGTCGTCGCAGGGCAACTGGACAAGGCCAATGCGGCCTTTGTGCTGGAAACCCTGACCCGCGCCGGCCAAGGCTGCATCGACGGCGACTTCGCCGGCATGATCACCGCGCCCGTTCATAAAGGCGTGATCAACGAATCCGGTATCGCCTTCTCCGGCCATACCGAATTCCTGGCCGAACTCACCCGGACCGAACAAGTCGTGATGATGCTGGCCACCCGCGGCCTTCGCGTCGCGCTGGTCACCACCCATCTGCCGCTGCGCGATATCGCCGACGCCATCACCGCCGAGCGCATAGAACGCGTCACGCGCATCCTGCACGCCGACCTGCAACACAAATTCGGCATTGCCCAACCGCGCATCCTGGTCTGCGGGCTCAACCCCCACGCCGGTGAGGGCGGCCATTTGGGCCATGAAGAAATCGACATCATTGAACCGACATTAGAGCGTCTGCGCCAGGAAGGCATGGACCTGCGCGGCCCATTGCCCGCAGACACTCTGTTTACCCCCAAATATCTGGAGCACTGCGATGCAGTGCTGGCGATGTACCATGACCAGGGGCTGCCCGTGCTGAAATACAAAGGCTTCGGCGCCGCAGTCAACGTGACACTGGGCCTGCCGATCATCCGCACCTCCGTCGACCATGGCACTGCCCTGGACTTGGCGGGCAGCGGCAAGATCGATACCGGCAGCCTGCACGTGGCCCTGGAAACCGCCTATCAGATGGCCGAGACCCGTATATGACCGAGCATTACCAACACCGGGCGCGCAAGCGCTTCGGGCAAAACTTCCTGCACGACGCTGGCGTGATCGACCGCATCCTGCGTTCCATCCATGCCAAGCCAGAAGACCGCCTGCTGGAAATCGGCCCGGGCCAGGGCGCACTGACCCAAGGCCTGCTGGCCAGTGGCGGCCAACTGGATGTAGTGGAGCTGGACAAGGACCTGATCCCGATCCTCAATCAGCAATTTGCCGGCAAGCCCAACTTCAATCTGCATCAGGGCGATGCGCTGAAGTTCGACTTCAACACCCTCAACGCCGCGCCCAACAGCCTGCGCGTTGTCGGTAACCTGCCGTACAACATCTCCACCCCGCTGATTTTCCACCTGCTGAACAACGCCGGGATCATCCGCGACATGCACTTCATGCTGCAAAAAGAAGTGGTGGAGCGCCTGGCCGCAGGCCCAGGTGGCGGTGATTGGGGCCGGCTGTCGATCATGGTCCAGTACCACTGCCGCGTCGAACACCTGTTCAACGTCGGCCCGGGCGCGTTCAACCCGCCGCCGAAGGTCGACTCGGCCATCGTGCGCCTGGTGCCCCATGCCGTCCTGCCGCACCCGGCCAAGGACCACAAACTGCTCGAGCGCGTCGTACGCGAAGCGTTCAACCAACGCCGCAAGACTCTGCGCAACACGCTCAAGGCGCTGTTGAGCAATGCCGAGATCGAAGCTGCCGGCGTCGATGGCAGCCTGCGTCCCGAGCAACTGGACCTGGCCGCATTCGTGCGCCTGGCCGACCAGTTGGCTATCCAGCCTGCGCCAGCAGCAGAGCAGGTGTAAGGACAAATGTGGGAGGGGGCTTGCCCCCGATGAGGTTGTGTCAGTGCAGGAAGGTTTAACTGAACCACCGCTATCGGGGGCAAGCCCCCTCCCACACTTGAACCCTGTCATACCCGACTGCATGTCTGGCCTAGTGCCCACCTCTTGGCCTAGACTGATCCGCATCTGCTGTCCTCCGCTTTTGCTTTTAAGGCCTCTTGCATGTCCGATCCTCGCTACCAGATCGACGTCAGCGTCGTCACCCGCTTCCTGGCGGACCAATCGCAACCCGAACTCAACCGCTTTGCCTTTGCCTACACCATTACGGTGAAAAACAACGGGCTGGTGCCGGCCAAGTTGCTGTCACGCCATTGGGTGATCACCGACGGTGACGGTCAGGTTGAAGAAGTACGCGGCGCGGGCGTTGTCGGCCAGCAACCGTTGATCGACATCGGCGCCAGCCACACCTACAGCAGCGGCACGGTGATGACCTCCAGGGTCGGCACCATGCAGGGCTCGTATCAGATGAAAGCCACCGACGGCCACTTGTTCGACGCAACCATCAAGCCGTTCCGCCTCGCGGTGCCCGGAGCCCTGCACTGATGGCGACGTACGCGGTCGGTGACCTGCAAGGGTGCCTGGAGCCCCTCAAGTGCCTGCTTGAACAGGTCGCCTTCGACCCCGTGAATGATCGCCTGTGGCTGGTCGGCGACTTGGTCAACCGTGGCCCGCAGTCGCTGGAAACCCTGCGCTACCTCTATAACCTGCGCGATTCGCTGGTCTGCGTGCTGGGCAACCATGACCTGCACCTGCTCGCGGCCGGCCAGAACATCGAGCGCCTGAAAAAAGGCGACACCCTGCGCGAGATCCTCGAAGCACCGGACCGCGCCGAGTTGCTGGAATGGCTGCGCCGACAAAAGCTCATGCACTACGACGAGGCCCGTAACATCGCCCTGGTCCACGCCGGCATCCCACCGCAATGGACCTTGAAGAAAGCCCTCAAGTGCGCCGCCGAAGTCGAAAGCGCCCTGGCCGATGACAACCTGTACACCGCCTACCTCGACGGCATGTATGGCAACGAGCCAGTGAAGTGGGACAACGAGCTCACCGGCGTCGCCCGCCTGAGAGTGATCACCAACTATTTCACGCGCATGCGTTTCTGCACGGCGCAGGGCAAGCTGGACCTCAAGAGCAAGGAAGGCGCCGACACCGCCCTGCCCGGCTACCAGCCCTGGTTCGCCCACAAGGAACGCAAGACCCGGGACACGAAAATCATCTTCGGCCACTGGGCCGCCCTTGAAGGCAACTGCGAAGAACCCGGCGTGTTCGCCCTCGACACCGGCTGCGTGTGGGGCGGCGCCATGACCCTGATGAACGTCGACACCGGCGAGCTTATCAGTTGCCAGTGTGAATCCCCTGTATCCACTACACAGACGGCCGCCGCCAAGCCCTAGGAGCCCGCAATGAGCGAATTCAAACGTATCCCTCCCGAACAAGCCCAGGCCCTGCGCGAGCAAGGCGCCGTGGTCGTCGATATCCGTGACCAGCCAACTTACGCTGCAGCCCACATTGCCGGCGCCCGGCATCTGGACAACGTCAACATCGCCGACTTCATCCGCGCCGCCGACCTCGACGCGCCGGTGATCGTGGCGTGCTATCACGGTAACTCCAGCCAAAGCGCCGCAGCCTATCTGGTCAGCCAGGGCTTCTCCGACGTTTATAGCCTCGATGGCGGCTTTGAGCTGTGGCGCGCGACCTATCCTGCGGAAATTTCTTCAGGCGATTCGCAATAATTTTTTTCAGACCCCGCTACCCCGCGTGACGCTTGGGCTTGCGCCGTTTCTGACGAACGGCGCAGCCAAACTAATTACGTATCGCGCCTTGAACTCCCCGATTACCAACTATCCTTAAGTGCAGGCCATCCAAATCAGGGGAGAGCCGGTACACCGGCGCGCGGGTCATCGGTAGCGTTTCAGGGTGTTCTGGGGGGAAAACAGCCATTGGGGAACGCCAATGGCTGCCAGCATCGACTGATTGATCCGGCGTCGGCTCCACGTATCGAGCGAGGTGACGACGTCATGAGTATCTTTAGCCACTTCCAACAACGTTTCGAGTCCACACAGCAGGAAGAACTCACGCTTCAAGAGTATCTTGAGCTGTGCAAACGGGACCGCAGCACCTATGCGTCTGCCGCCGAGCGCCTGCTGCTGGCGATTGGCGAGCCGCAGCTGGTAGACACGTCGAACAATTCGCGCCTGTCGCGAATATTCTCCAACAAGGTGATCCGGCGTTACCCGGCCTTTGAAGACTTCCACGGCATGGAAGAATGCATCGACCAGATCGTCTCCTACTTCCGCCATGCGGCCCAGGGCCTGGAAGAGAAGAAACAGATCCTCTACCTGCTCGGCCCCGTTGGTGGCGGCAAGTCATCCCTGGCGGAAAAACTCAAACAACTGATCGAGAAGGTGCCCTTCTACGCCATCAAGGGCTCACCGGTGTTCGAGTCGCCTTTGGGGCTGTTCAACGCCACCGAAGACGGTGCGATCCTCGAAGAAGACTTCGGCATCCCCCGGCGCTACCTCAATACCATCATGTCGCCCTGGGCCACCAAGCGCCTGTCCGAGTTCGGCGGCGATATCAGCCAGTTCCGGGTGGTCAAACTCTACCCATCGATCCTCAACCAGATCGGCGTCGCCAAGACCGAGCCGGGCGACGAGAACAACCAGGACATCTCGGCGCTGGTGGGCAAGGTCGATATCCGCAAACTCGAAGAATTCCCGCAGAACGACGCCGACGCCTACAGCTACTCGGGCGCGCTGTGCCGGGCCAACCAGGGCCTGATGGAGTTCGTGGAGATGTTCAAGGCGCCGATCAAGGTGCTGCACCCACTGCTCACGGCCACCCAGGAAGGTAACTACAACAGTACCGAAGGCCTGGGCGCGATTCCGTTCACCGGGATCCTGCTGGCGCACTCCAACGAATCGGAATGGCACACCTTCCGCAACAACAAGAACAACGAAGCCTTCATCGACCGTATCTACATCGTCAAGGTGCCGTACTGCCTGCGGGTCAGCGATGAAATCAAGATCTACGACAAACTGCTGTTCAACAGCTCGCTGGCCAAGGCCCATTGCGCCCCCGACACCCTGAAGATGCTCGCCCAGTTCACCGTGCTGTCGCGCCTCAAGGAGCCGGAGAACTCGAATATCTACTCGAAAATGCGCGTGTACGACGGTGAAAACCTCAAGGACACCGATCCCAAGGCCAAATCGATCCAGGAATACCGCGACACGGCGGGCGTCGATGAAGGCATGAACGGCCTGTCGACACGCTTCGCGTTCAAGATCCTCTCCAAGGTCTTCAACTTCGACCCCCACGAGATCGCCGCCAACCCGGTGCACCTGCTCTACGTGCTGGAGCAGCAGATCGAACAGGAACAATTCCAGGCCGAAACCCGCGAGCGCTATCTGCGTTTCCTCAAGGAATACCTGGCGCCGCGCTATATCGAGTTCATCGGCAAGGAAATCCAGACCGCCTACCTGGAGTCCTACAGCGAGTACGGCCAGAACATCTTCGACCGCTACGTGCTGTACGCCGACTTCTGGATTCAGGACCAGGAATACCGTGATCCCGAAACCGGCGAAATCCTCAACCGCGTGGCGCTCAACGAAGAGCTGGAGAAGATCGAGAAACCCGCCGGCATCAGCAATCCGAAGGATTTCCGCAACGAAATCGTCAACTTCGTGCTGCGCGCCCGCGCCAACAACAACGGCAAGAACCCAACCTGGCTCAGCTACGAGAAACTGCGGGTGGTGATCGAGAAGAAAATGTTCTCCAACACCGAGGATCTGCTGCCGGTTATCAGCTTCAACGCCAAGGCGAGCAAGGAGGACCAGCAAAAACACAACGACTTCGTCACACGAATGGTCGAGCGTGGCTACACCGACAAACAGGTTCGACTGCTCTCCGAGTGGTACCTGCGGGTGCGCAAATCGCAATAAGGCAGCGACAGGTGCTCACTGCCAGGCGTTACGCCTGGCAGTCGACCGCTTGTCCTTAAGCTTCCAGCTCGCGGCTTGAAGCTTGTAACGTGAAGCTGCCCGGAGGGCTCCCCATGAGCTATGTGATCGACCGACGCCTCAATGGCAAGAACAAGAGCACGGTAAACCGCCAGCGTTTCCTGCGGCGTTACCGTGACCATATCAAAAAGGCGGTTGAAGAGGCCGTCAGCCGCCGCTCCATCACCGACATGGAGCATGGCGAACAAATCAGCATTCCGGGACGCGACATCGACGAACCCGTGCTGCACCACGGCCGGGGCGGCAAGCAGACCGTTGTGCATCCCGGCAACAAGGAGTTCACCACGGGTGAACACATTGCACGCCCTCAAGGAGGCGGTGGAGGCAAGGGCGCGGGCAAGGCCGGCAACTCCGGCGAGGGCATGGACGAATTCGTGTTCCAGATCACCCAGGAGGAGTTTCTCGAATTCATGTTCGAGGACCTGGAACTGCCCAACCTGGTCAAACGCAACCTGACCGGCACCGACACCTTCAAAACCGTACGCGCCGGTATCAGCAACGAGGGCAACCCGTCCCGTATCAACATCATCCGCACCCTGCGCTCAGCTCACGCCCGTAGGATCGCCCTGTCAGGCAGCAGCCGTGCAAAGCTCAAGCACGCCAAGGAAGAATTGGCGCGTTTGAAGCGCGAAGAACCGGATAACTTCGGCGATATCCAGGAAATAGAAATCGAAATCGAGAAACTCAGCGCGCGTATTCACCGTGTGCCGTTTCTTGACACCTTCGATTTGAAATACAACCTGCTGGTCAAGCAACCCAACCCCAGCTCCAAGGCCGTGATGTTCTGCCTGATGGACGTGTCCGGCTCCATGACCCAGGCCACCAAGGACATCGCCAAGCGTTTCTTTATCCTGCTGTACCTGTTCTTGAAACGGAACTACGACAAGATCGACGTGGTGTTTATCCGCCATCACACCAGCGCCCGGGAAGTCGACGAAGAGGAATTCTTCTACTCGCGCGAAACCGGCGGCACCATCGTCTCCAGCGCACTGAAACTGATGCAGGAAATCATGGCCGAACGCTACCCGGCAAATGAGTGGAACATCTATGCGGCCCAGGCGTCCGACGGTGACAACTGGAACGACGATTCGCCGATCTGCCGGGATATCCTGATCAACCAGATCATGCCTTTCGTGCAGTACTACACCTACGTCGAAATTACCCCCCGTGAGCACCAGGCGCTGTGGTTCGAATACGAGCGCATCGGCGAAGCCTTTGCCGACACGTTCGCCCAGCAGCAACTGGTCTCGGCCGGCGATATCTACCCGGTCTTCCGTGAACTCTTCCAGCGCAGGTTAGTGACATGACCGCCAAAAAAGAGCATAAGCGCCAACCTATCTCCACCGGGTCCGAGTGGACCTTTGAACTGATCCAGGCCTATGACCGGGAAATCAGCCGCATCGCGGCCGGTTATGCGCTGGACACCTACCCCAACCAGATCGAAGTGATCACCGCCGAACAGATGATGGACGCCTACGCCTCCGTCGGCATGCCGCTGGGTTATCACCATTGGTCCTATGGCAAACACTTCCTCAGCACCGAAAAGTCCTACACCCGCGGCCAGATGGGCCTGGCCTACGAGATCGTGATCAACTCCGACCCATGCATCGCCTACCTGATGGAAGAAAACACCATCTGCATGCAGGCGCTGGTGGTGGCCCACGCATGCTACGGGCATAACAGCTTTTTCAAGGGCAACTACCTGTTCCGCACCTGGACCGATGCCAGTTCGATCATCGATTACCTGGTGTTCGCCAAGCAGTACATCATGCAATGCGAGGAGCGCCACGGCATCGACGCGGTAGAGGACCTGCTCGACTCCTGCCACGCCCTGATGAACTATGGCGTCGACCGTTACAAACGCCCCTATCCGATTTCGGCAGAAGAAGAGCGCCTGCGCCAGCAGGAGCGTGAGGAACACCTGCAGAAGCAGATCAACGATCTGTGGCGCACCATTCCAAAGCGTGCCGGCAAAAACAGTGACAAGGACAATGCACGCTTCCCCGCCGAACCTCAGGAAAACATTCTGTATTTCCTGGAAAAGCACGCCCCGTTGCTGGAACCTTGGCAGCGGGAAATCGTGCGCATCGTGCGCAAGATCGCCCAATACTTTTATCCGCAGCGCCAGACTCAGGTGATGAACGAGGGCTGGGCGACGTTCTGGCATTACACCCTGATGAACGACCTGTACGACGAAGGCCTGGTCACCGACGGTTTCATGATGGAGTTCCTCACGTCCCACACCAGCGTGGTGTTCCAGCCCGGGTTCGATAGCCCCTATTACAACGGCATCAACCCCTACGCACTGGGCTTTGCGATGTACCGCGACATCCGTCGCATGTGCGAGCACCCAACCGAAGAGGATCGCCGCTGGTTCCCGGAAATCGCCGGCAGCGACTGGCTGTCCACCATCAAGTTCGCCATGAGCAGCTTCAAGGACGAGAGTTTCATCCTGCAGTACCTGTCCCCGCAGGTGATTCGCGATCTGAAGTTGTTCAGCATCATGGACGACGACCTCAAGGAGGACCTGGTGGTGCCGGCCATCCATGACGAGCCGGGCTATCGGACTATCCGCGAGACCCTGGCGGCGCAGTACAACCTGGGCAACCGCGAGCCCAATGTGCAGATTTACAGTATCGATGTGCGCGGGGATCGCTCGCTGACCTTGCGTCACCAGCAGCACGACCGCAAACCCCTGGGTGAATCCACCGAAGAAGTGCTCAAGCACTTGCACCGGCTGTGGGGCTTCGATATCCACCTGGAAACCCTGCAGGGCGACCAGGTGATGAAAACCCACCATGTCCCACCGCGCAGCGATCATAACGATAACGACTACGGCCGCCTGGACCTGGCCGTCGTGCATCTCTGAAACGGCAAAGCCTCCATTGGCCAGGCACAGGCGGTATCCTGTGCCGCTAATGGAGGCTTTTTCATGAAAATCTACAAAGTCGGCGGTGCGGTGCGTGATCGCCTGCTGGGCATCAAGGTCACCGACATCGACCGCGTCGTCGTCGGCGCCACCACCGAAGAGATGCTGGCCAAAGGCTTCAAGCCGGTCGGTGCTGACTTCCCCGTGTTCCTGGACCCAAAAAACGGCGATGAATACGCCCTGGCCCGCACCGAACGTAAAAGTGGCCGGGGTTACGGCGGCTTCGTATTTCACGCCAGCCCCGAAGTCACGCTGGAAGAAGACCTGATTCGTCGCGACCTGACCATCAATGCCATGGCTGAAGACGATGAGGGTAATCTGACCGACCCTTACCACGGCCAACGCGATCTGGACGCGCGTATCTTACGCCACGTATCGCCCGCTTTCGCCGAAGATCCCTTGCGAGTGCTGCGCGTTGCGCGCTTCGCCGCGCGTTATGCGCACCTCGGATTCACCGTGGCCGCGCCAACCCTGGCGCTGATGCGTCAGCTCAGCGAATCCGGCGAACTGGAGGCGCTGACCCCGGAGCGCAGCTGGAAAGAAATTTCCCGGGCACTGATGGAAGATCAGCCTCAGGTGTTTATCCAGGTGCTGCGCGACTGCAATGCGCTGAAAACCTTGATGCCGGAGGTGGATGCGCTGTTCGGCGTGCCGCAGCCCGCAGCCCATCATCCCGAGATCGACACGGGCCTGCACACATTGAGCGTGTTGGAGCAGGCGGCCTTGTACAAGCAACCGCTGACCGTACGCTGGGCCTGCCTGCTGCACGACTTAGGCAAGGGCCTGACGCCTGTGGATAAGTTGCCGCAGCATATTGCCCACGAACATCGGGGCTTGAAGCTGATCAAGACCGTCAATGAACGCTTCAAAGTGCCAAGGGATTGCCAGGAGCTGGCGCTGCTGGTGGGCCAATATCACACCCACGGCCATCGAGCCCTGGACCTGAAGGCCTCGACACTACTGGAGTTGCTGCAGAGTTTTGACGTCTACCGTCGCCCGCAACGCTTTGAGGAGTTTGTGCTCGCCTGCGAGATGGATGCGCGGGGTCGCAAGGGCTTTGAACAGCGAACTTATCCACAGGCCGATTATTTGCGTGGCGCGGCGAAGGTTGCGCGCGAGGTGCAGGTAGCACCGTTGCTGGAAAAAGGCTTCAAAGGCCCCGCGCTGGGCGAAGCGCTCAAGCGCGAACGGCTTAACGCACTCAAAGCCTACAAGGAACAACAAAGCCCATTGTAGGAGCGAGCTTGCTCGCGAAAAACCTGAGAGCGCCGCGTTATCGTTCACGTTCTTCGCGAGCAAGCTCGGCTCCTACAGAAGCACGTCTGCCGTGAGTTTCCGGCCCTGCCATTCAAACCCGACGGGCGCCAGCACCTGGTCAATCTGCGCATCTCGCCACAGCTCGGCCATGGTCTTGCCCGCCTCCGGGTGAACACGATCCGGCGCCATCATCGACAGCGGCCACAGCACAAAAGCGTTTTTCAGGATTTCTGCGCGTGGCAGGATCAAACCGTCGAAATTACCCACCAGATCGCCATACAGCAGCACGTCGATGTCCAACGGCAAGCCTTTGCGATCGGGCGCATAACGACCATTGTCGGCTTCGATGGATTTCAACCGGCGGTCCAGCTCCATCAACGGCAGGTCGGTGCAGCCCGACACCACCAGATTGAAGAACGGCCCGCTCTTGATACCCACCGGCTGGCTTTCGAACACCGCCGAACAGCGCATGTCCGTCAAAAAGCTCGCCAGCGCATCAAGGCCCGCACGCAAATTGAGCTCGCGCTCGATATTACTGCCAAGGCCAAGGTAAACCTGAGTCAGCGACATCCGCGCTCGATCTCCACGCCCACGCCCTTGGCGGCCGGGACGGCGCCCGGCTTGGTCAATTTGAGGTGCAGCCAGGGAATCCGGAATTCACTCATCAGCACTTGGGCAAGGCGCTCGGCGAAGGTTTCCACCAGTTGGTATTGGGACTGTTCGGCAAAGGCCTGGATACGCGCGGACACGCTGGCGTAATCCAGGGCCAGGCTCAGGTCGTCACCGGCGGCGGCCGGACGGTTGTCCCAGGCAAAGCTCAGGTCCAGGCGCAGGCATTGACGGATGCCGCGCTCCCAGTCGTAGGCGCCGATCACGGTGTCGACTTCCAGGCCTTCGATAAACACTCTGTCCAAGCACTCTTCTCCGCAGCACGACAAGGGCGCGATGCCCCGTTAGAATCAGGGCGTCCTCGCCCGGAATAGTTAGCATGTTTTGGTCACTGGCGATTCTCGCCTACCTGCTCGGCTCGCTGTCCTTTGCCATTTTGCTCAGCCGCCTGACGGGAAATCCCGATCCGCGAATGAGTGGCTCAGGCAATGCCGGCGCCACCAATATGTTGCGCCTGGCCGGCAAGAAACTTGCCGTACTGACGCTGCTGGGCGACCTCTGCAAGGGCCTGCTGCCCGTACTGATCGCCAGCCTCGCGGGCCTTACCCTGCAACAGCAGGCCTGGGTGGGCATCTGCGCCGTCCTCGGCCACCTGTTCCCCCTGTACTTCCGCTTTCGCGGCGGCAAAGGTGTCGCCACGGCGGCCGGCATGCTGCTGGGCATCTACCCTCCGGCAGCCTTACTGGCGGTGCTTGCCTGGCTGCTGACGTTCTACCTGACCCGTACCAGCTCACTGGCGGCACTGATCGCCACACCGCTCACCCTGCCCTTGCTGGCCTGGCAGGAACCGGCGGCGCTGCTGCCGATGAGCGTACTGACACTGCTGATCGTCTGGCGCCACCGCGGCAATCTACGCGACCTGTTTGCCGGGCGCGAACGGCATTTTTAACAGGGTCCACGTTACCCCCTACAACGGCGACAACTGCTCCATCGGCCAACGCGCCTGCACGCTGATCGCCAGGCTTTCATGCTGCCCGGCCTGCAGGCGTTGGCAGCCGGCGTAGGCGATCATTGCGCCATTGTCGGTGCAAAACTCAGGACGCGCGTAAAACACATCGCCCTTCATCTCCCCGAGCATCTTCTCCAGCGAGCTGCGCAAGGCCTTGTTGGCGCTGACGCCGCCGGCAATCACCAGCCGCTTCATGCCGGCCTGCTTCAGGGCACGCTTGCACTTGATGGTTAAAGTCTCTACCACGGCCTGCTGGAACGCCAGCGCGATGTCGCAACGGGCTTGCTCGCCGTCGTCCCCGGCGCTGACGCTCTGCTGCCAGGTATTCAACGCCGAGGTTTTCAGGCCGCTGAAGCTGAACATCAAACCAGGGCGATCACACATCGGCCGCGGGAATGTATAACGGCCGGCCACGCCTTTTTCGGCGAGCCGGGCGATTTCCGGACCGCCGGGATAATTGAGCCCCATCATCTTCGCGGTCTTGTCGAATGCTTCGCCGGCGGCGTCGTCCAGCGACTCGCCCAACAACGTGTATTGACCGATGCCGTCGACCTGAACCAGCTGCGTATGGCCCCCCGAAACCAACAAAGCGACGAACGGGAACGCCGGCGGTGTTTTTTCCAGCATCGGGGCCAGTAAATGACCTTCCATGTGGTGCACACCGAGGGCCGGAATGCCCCAGGCAAATGCCAGCGCCTGGGCACAGGAAGCCCCAACCAGCAGGGCTCCGACCAATCCGGGGCCTGCGGTGTAGGCAATGGCATCGATCTCGGTCGGCACGCAGCCGGCTTCATCCAACACCTGGCGGATCAACGGCAGCATACGTTTGACGTGATCACGGCTGGCAAGCTCCGGCACCACGCCGCCATAGGCGCGATGCAGGTCGATCTGACTGAACAGTGCATCGGCCAGGAGCCCGCGTTCACTGTCGTAAAGTGCGACACCGGTTTCGTCGCAGGAGGTTTCAAGTCCCAGTACTAGCATGGGTTTGCGCCTTGTAGAGGCTGAATTCGAAGGCGCGCATAATAGTCGCCACTCCCCCTCCCGACTAGCGGTTTTCGATCAGAGGCTTTGCATTCCTGCCAATGAGGGGTTAACATCCGCAACCCTTAAAAACCGACGACCTCAGCCGCGAATTTTTTGCGACGAGAACGTTGATCCCGGTAATGAAAGAAGGTAGCTCTGGATGCCAGCCGTCAAAGTAAAAGAGAACGAACCCTTCGACGTAGCTCTGCGTCGTTTCAAGCGCTCCTGCGAAAAAGCCGGTGTTCTGGCTGAAGTTCGTAGCCGCGAATTTTACGAGAAGCCAACTTCTGAGCGTAAGCGTAAAGCAGCAGCCGCTGTTAAGCGTCACGCCAAGAAAGTTCAGCGCGAGCAGCGCCGCGCCGTTCGTCTGTACTAATACACAGACGTTCGTAGCAAGCTTCTGCCAAGCCCGGCCCTCAGCCGGGCTGTTGGCATTTGCGGATATCGCTTGATGCTTCATCGTCGACGCCGCACACGCGACCGAGACACCGCTTCAAACGTCAGGACTGGCTCTTTTGCCAGCGGTGCACGTCTCTTCTGACGAGCCTAACAAGGCTACTGACGAGCACACCTAATTCTTCAAGCAGGCGATCATACTGTGTCGACTGTGCCCATAGCTGAGCTTCCGAGACCGCCCACAGGTCAAGACCGGACTCACGGGCAACTTTTATTCGTCGAACACTGATAGAAACTAACGTCAGCGAATGTTCGGCAGATACACTCTCTGACATCCCATGCAGACGATAATGATCAGGCACCCAACGTGCGCTTGAACATTTCACGGGCCCTCATTTACACGCAGTGATGACGAGAACGCCATGGCCGGGCTGATTCCCCAGAGCTTTATTGACGACCTTCTGAACCGCACCGACATCGTCGATGTCGTCAGCTCACGCGTGCAACTGAAAAAAGCCGGCAAGAACTACACCGCCTGCTGCCCGTTCCATAAAGAAAAAACCCCGTCGTTCAGCGTAAGCCCGGACAAGCAGTTCTATTACTGCTTCGGTTGCGGTGCAGGCGGCAACGCCCTCGGCTTCCTGATGGACCACGACAACCTGGATTTCCCCCAGGCCGTCGAGGACCTGGCAAAAGCCGCCGGCATGGAGATCCCCCGCGAAGAAAGTGGCCGCGCGCACAAACCGCGACAACCCACTGACTCGCCGCTGTATCCACTGCTGACCGCCGCTGCCGACTTCTATCGACAGGCACTTAAAAGCCATCCGCAGCGCAAGGCCGCCGTCGATTACCTCAAGGGCCGCGGCCTCACCGGTGAAATCGCCCGGGACTTCGGCCTCGGTTTTGCGCCGCCCGGCTGGGACAATCTGTACAAGCACCTGAGCAGCGATACGCTCCAGCAAAAAGCCATGATTGATGCCGGCCTGCTGGTGGAAAACGCCGAGACCGGCAAGCGCTATGACCGCTTCCGTGACCGCGTGATGTTTCCGATTCGCGACAGCCGCGGCCGCATTATCGCGTTCGGTGGCCGCGTGCTGGGGGACGACAAGCCCAAGTACCTGAACTCTCCGGAAACCCCGGTTTTCCATAAGGGCCAGGAACTCTACGGACTGTTTGAGGCACGCAAGAACAACCGCAACCTCGACGAAATCATCGTGGTTGAAGGCTATATGGACGTGATCGCCCTGGCCCAACAAGGCCTGCGCAATGCAGTGGCGACGCTCGGTACCGCCACCAGCGAAGAACACATGAAACGCCTGTTTCGCGTGGTGCCCAGCGTGCTGTTCTGCTTCGACGGCGACCAGGCCGGCCGCAACGCCGCCTGGCGCGCACTTGAGGCCACGCTGTCGAGCCTGCAGGACGGGCGCCGCGCACGCTTTCTGTTCCTGCCCGAAGGCGAAGACCCGGACACCCTGGTGCGCTCCGAAGGCACCGACGCGTTCCGTGCCCGCATCAATCAACACGCACAGCCGCTGGCGGACTATTTCTTCCAGCAACTGACCGAAGAAGCCGACCCGCGCTCGCTTGAAGGCAAGGCCCATATGGCCACCCTCGCAGCGCCGTTGATCGATAAAGTCCCGGGCGCCAACCTGAAATCACTGATGCGCATGCGCTTGCTGGAAATCACCGGCTTGAGCGGCGAAGCCGTCAGCCAGCTGGTGCATAACGCACCGCAAGATGCTCCACCGGCCTACGACCCCGGCATGGATTACGACGCCATGCCGGACTATTCCGACTTCCACCAACCGCAGGAGGCGTATGCGCCCCAGCAGGAATGGACGCCGAAAAAGCCCGGCGCCGGCGGCAAAAAATGGGACAAGAAGCCCTGGAGCAAGAATGGCAAACGCGGCGACCGCGATGAGGCCCATGCCCCGCGCACTCCGGTTGCCGTGGAAGCGCCGACGCTGATTGCCTTGCGCACGCTCATCCATCACCCGCAATTGGCGGGCAAGGTTGAAAGCGCCGACCATTTCGCCAACGCGAGCAATACCTACGCTCAGGTACTTATCGCCTTGATCGAGGCCGTGCAGAAAAATCCTAAGCTAAACTCAATCCAGCTGATGGCTCGCTGGCATGGCACGGAACAGGGCCGTTTGTTGAAGGCACTTGCGGAAAAGGAGTGGCTAATTGACGGCGATAACCTTGAACAACAGTTTTTAGACACCATTAATAGGTTATCCGCGGGTCAGCACACACAGACCCTCGATGAGCTCATTAAGAGAGCAAGACAGCCGGGATTGTCGGCTGAAGAGCAAATTCAGATAGCAAAACAGATGCGCGACCTTTTAAAACAGAACGTTTGCACATCAAACCCGACCTCAGCTGGCGTGTGAGGTCATAGCTCGGGTATAATCCTCGGCTTGTTTTTTGCCCGCCAAGACCTTCAGTGGATAGGGTGTTATGTCCGGAAAAGCGCAACAGCAGTCTCGTATCAAAGAGTTGATCACCCTTGGTCGTGAGCAGAAGTATCTGACTTACGCAGAGGTCAACGACCACCTGCCTGAGGATATTTCAGATCCTGAGCAGGTGGAAGACATCATCCGCATGATTAATGACATGGGGATCCCCGTACACGAGAGTGCTCCGGATGCGGACGCCCTTATGTTGGCCGACGCCGATACCGACGAGGCAGCCGCTGAAGAAGCCGCTGCCGCGTTGGCCGCGGTGGAGACCGACATCGGTCGCACGACTGACCCTGTGCGCATGTATATGCGCGAAATGGGTACCGTCGAGTTGCTGACACGTGAAGGCGAAATCGAAATCGCCAAGCGTATCGAAGAGGGCATCCGTGAAGTGATGGGCGCTATTGCGCACTTCCCTGGCACGGTTGACCACATTCTCTCCGAGTACACTCGCGTCACCACCGAAGGTGGCCGCCTGTCCGACGTCCTGAGCGGTTATATCGACCCGGACGACGGCATTGCGCCACCTGCCGCCGAAGTACCGCCGCCGGTTGATCCAAAAGCGCCGAAAGCGGACGACGATACCGACGAAGACGAGGCTGAAGCCAGCACCGACGACGAAGAAGAAGTCGAAAGCGGTCCGGACCCGGTCGTCGCTGCCCAGCGTTTCGGTGCGGTTTCCGATCAAATGGAAATCACCCGCAAAGCGCTGAAAAAGCATGGTCGTGGCAACAAGCAGGCCATTGCCGAGCTGTTGGCCTTGGCTGAGCTGTTCATGCCGATCAAGCTGGTGCCGAAGCAATTCGAAGGCCTGGTTGAACGGGTTCGTAGCGCCCTTGAGCGTCTGCGTGCACAAGAGCGTGCCATCATGCAGCTCTGTGTCCGTGATGCGCGCATGCCGCGTACCGACTTCCTGCGCCAGTTCCCGGGCAACGAAGTTGACGAAACCTGGAGTGACGCCCTGGCCAAAGGCAAGTCGAAATACGCCGAAGCCATTGGTCGCCTGCAGCCGGACATCATCCGTTGCCAGCAGAAACTGAGCGCACTGGAGGCCGAAACAGGCCTGACGATCGCCGAGATCAAGGACATCAACCGTCGCATGTCGATCGGTGAGGCCAAGGCCCGCCGCGCGAAGAAAGAGATGGTTGAAGCCAACTTGCGTCTGGTGATCTCCATCGCCAAGAAGTACACCAACCGCGGCCTGCAATTCCTCGACCTGATCCAGGAAGGCAACATCGGCCTGATGAAGGCTGTGGACAAGTTCGAATACCGTCGCGGCTACAAGTTCTCGACTTATGCCACCTGGTGGATCCGTCAGGCGATCACTCGCTCGATCGCCGACCAGGCCCGCACCATCCGTATTCCGGTGCACATGATCGAGACCATCAACAAGCTCAACCGTATTTCCCGGCAGATGTTGCAGGAAATGGGTCGCGAACCGACCCCGGAAGAGCTGGGCGAACGCATGGAAATGCCTGAGGATAAAATCCGCAAGGTATTGAAGATCGCTAAAGAGCCGATCTCCATGGAGACGCCGATTGGTGATGACGAAGACTCCCATCTGGGTGACTTCATCGAAGACTCGACCATGCAGTCGCCTATCGATGTCGCCACCGTTGAGAGCCTCAAGGAAGCGACTCGCGACGTACTCTCCGGCCTCACTGCCCGTGAAGCCAAGGTACTGCGCATGCGTTTCGGCATCGACATGAATACCGACCACACCCTCGAGGAAGTCGGTAAGCAGTTTGACGTGACCCGTGAGCGGATTCGTCAGATCGAAGCCAAGGCGCTGCGCAAGTTGCGCCACCCGACGCGAAGCGAGCATCTGCGCTCCTTCCTCGACGAGTGATACCAGAACCCCCGGCCCAGGCCGGGGGTTTTGCTTTCCAGCCATTTCTTTCTACACATTTACTCCCCCGCAACGCCCCGCCCTCGCAATGCCCGTCTACACTCGAGACATTCCCCGTGCCATAACGAGACCGTTATGCCCAGATTGCCGACCGTGATACTGCTGTCGCTGCTGACCTGGACCGCAACGGCTGGCGCGATGACTCTCACTGATGATGAGCGTAGCTGGCTGACGGACCATCAGGAGCTGCGCCTTGGGGTGGATGCGTCATGGCCACCCTTTGAATACCGTGATGAAAATGGCCGCTACCAGGGCCTGGCCGCCGATTATGTACGCCTGATCCAGGATCGCCTGGGCATCAGGGTCAAGTTGATCGAGCCGGCGAATTGGACCGCCGTGCTCGAACAAGCGCGCAACAATCAGCTCGATCTGCTACCCGGCGTCATGTCCACCCCGGAACGCCAGAGCTTCCTGGCCTTCACGCGCCCCTATATCGACTTTCCCATCGTGATACTGGCCCATGAAGGCGGCGCGAAACCACGCAGCCTCAAGGACTTGTACGGACTGAAAATCGCCGTGGTGGAAAACTACGCGCCCCATGAATTACTGCGCACCCACCACCCGGACCTCAATCTCGTCGCGATGCCTAACGTCACCTCCACGCTGCAGGCCCTGGCCATCGATGAAGTGGATGCGGTAGTCAGTGACCTGGCGTCCAGCGTCTGGAGCCTGCGCCAACTGAAACTCGATGGTTTGTACGTCAGCGGCGAAACGCCCTACCGCTATCAGTTGGCAATGGGCGTGCCACGGGATGAAAAAATACTGGTGGGCATCCTGGACAAGGTCCTCGCCGATCTCAGCCCAACCGAAACCGATGCGATCCAGCAGCACTGGGTGGGCAGTTTCAGCGATCACCGCACGTTCTGGGCAGATCTGTTGATGTACGGCCTGCCTGCGGTGTTGCTGCTGAGTACCGTGTTGGCCATAGTCATTCGAATCAATCGCCGGCTCAGCTCGGAAATTTCCCGCCGAGTGGCCCTTGAGCAGCAACTGCGCAGCAGCGAGTACCACTATCGCGGCCTGGTGGAGAGCCTGTCCGCCATCGCCTGGGAAGCCAGCATCAGCGATTTCACCTACAGCTACGTGTCGCCCCATGCTGAGGAACTGCTTGGCTACCCCCGCGCCCACTGGCTGATCCCCGGCTTCTGGCGCAACATCATTCACCCCGCCGACCTGGTGCGCGCCGAAACCTATTGCTACCGTGAAACCCGCGCCAACCGTGATCACAGCATCGACTACCGTGTCATCACCGCCGACGGCCGCTGCCTGTGGGTGCGCGACATTGTCAGCCTGATCAAATACGGCCCGGAACCGGTGCTGCGCGGCCTGATGATCGACATCAGCGAGGCCAAACGTACGGAAGAGGCACTGCTGCTGTCCGAGCAGAAGTTCGCCAAGGCGTTTCATGCCTCCCCCGACGGCTTGTTGCTGAGCCGTCAAAGCGATGGCCTGCTGATAGAAGTGAACGAAGGCTTCAGCCACCTGACCGGTTACACCAGCGCCACCTCGCTCGATCAATCAACCCTGGACCTCGGTATATGGGTCGACCTCAATGAACGTAAGCACATGCTGGAATTGATGAAGCGCGACGGCTTCGTGCGCGACTTCATCTGCCATATTCGCCACGTCGATGGTCGGATTCGCCTCTGCGAACTGTCCAGCCGCCCGATGCCCATCGGCGAAGACGACTGCATGCTGACCATCGCCCGCGACATCACCGAACGCCAGCAAATGCAGGAAAAACTGCAACAGGCCGCCACCGTGTTCGAGAGCACTGCCGAAGGCGTCTTGATCACCGACACGCGGCAGAACATCAGCGCCGTCAATCGCGCGTTCAGCGAAATCACGGGCTACAGCGAAGCCGAAGCGCTTGGCCACACCCCGCGCCTGCTCGCCTCCGGCCTGCACGACAGCGCCTTCTATGCCGCGATGTGGCACCAGTTGACGACCCAGGGACACTGGCAGGGCGAAATTTCCAACCGCCGCAAGAACGGTGAGCTCTACCCAAGCTGGCTCACCATCAGCGCGGTGCGCAATAGCGACCAGGTGGTCACCCACTTCGTCGCGGTATTTGCCGACATCTCCAGCCTCAAGCTCGCCCAGGCGCGTCTCGACTATCAGGCCCATCACGATCCATTGACCGGCCTGCCCAACCGCACGCTGTTTGAAAGCCGACTGCAAGCCGCCCTCAATGGCCAGCAGGAAAGCGGGAATCAGGGCGCCGTGCTGTTTCTCGACCTGGACCGCTTCAAACACATCAATGACAGCTTGGGCCACCCGGTCGGTGACCTGCTGCTCAAAGACATCGCCGTACGCCTCAAGGATCAACTGCGCGATATCGACACCGTCGCCCGCCTGGGCGGCGATGAATTCATCATCCTGCTGCCCGGCCTGCAACAGGCCAGTGACGCGCAATACCTGGCGAACAAACTGCTCGATTGCTTCACACCGCCCTTCCAGGCCGGCGAACACGAGTTCTTTATCAGCGCGAGTATCGGTACCAGCCTGTACCCACAGGACGGCACCGACGTCGCCACCCTGGTCAAAAACGCCGACGCCGCGATGTACCGCTCCAAAGCCAAGGGCCGCAACCGCGTTGAAAGCTACACCCGCGACCTGACGGCCCAGGCCAATGAACGCGTGGCGCTGGAGCACGAGCTGCGCCGCGCCATCGAACGTGAAGAATTGAGCCTGTACTACCAACCCAAACGCAGCCTGATCACCCACGAACTGATCGGCGCCGAAGCCTTGATTCGCTGGCACCACCCCACCTTCGGCGACGTTCCGCCCGAACACTTCATCGCCCTGGCCGAAGAGAACGGCACTATTTTGCAAATTGGCGATTGGGTACTGGAACAGGCCTGTCGACAGCTGCACGCATGGCAAGGCGCTTTCGAGGACTTCGGGCCGCTGTCGGTCAACCTCGCCGGCGCGCAGCTGCGTCACCCCAACCTGTTGTCGCGCATCGAACAACTGCTGCGCGATTACCGCCTGGAACCCGGCTGCCTGCAACTGGAGATCACCGAAAACTTCATCATGAGCCAGGCGGAAGAAGCACTAGCGGTGCTGCACCAGCTCAAAAGACTGGGCGTACAACTGGCAATCGATGATTTCGGTACCGGCTATTCGTCCCTCAGCTACCTCAAACGCCTGCCGCTGGACTTCCTCAAGATCGACCAATCCTTCGTCCGCGGCCTGCCCGACGACCCCCACGACGCCGCCATCGTGCGCGCCATCATCGCCCTCGGCCACAGCATGCAATTCACCATCATCGCCGAAGGCGTGGAGAACCCCGCACAGCAAGCATTCCTCGCCGCAGAAGGCTGTGAACAGATGCAAGGCTACATCGTCAGCCTGCCCCTGCCACCGGAGCTATTTGCCGAAACCTTCCTTCGTACACGGATGAGGGATTTTACGGATGGCACAGCGAGGAAACCGTCGTTATAATCCGCGTCCAGTTACAAGGGCCTATAGCTCAGTTGGTCAGAGCAGAGGACTCATAATCCTTTGGTCCACGGTTCAAGTCCGTGTGGGCCCACCACCTTCAAGGCCACGTATTACGTGGCCTTTGTCGTTTCTGCAGTAGACGAAACCTGACTGAAAATCGCCAGAAAATCTCTTCCGTCCACAAACCGCCCACACGGTTGAATTTTACTCATTGTTGAAGGTTTCCCCTCACCTCAACGGCGCAGCAAACGATCCAGCACCAACAGGGCCACTGCACCAATCGCGATGGCGGCAACCGGTTTTTCCTTAACGAAAGTCGATACGCTGTCCAGCGCATCGCCATAAGTCTGAGTCAGTTGCCCGGCAGCTTGGCGTCCAGCACCTTCGGCTTCCAGCTTCGAATCACCAAACAATTTACCCACGGCGCTCTGTGCCTTGCCGGCAAGCTTCTCTGTAACGCCTTCGACTTGTTCACTCTTCATAACTCACCAAACCTTTGCGTGTAAGTGGGAAACCCAGGGTCTGCCTGGGCCAGGGTTATCTGCAAATCTTTAGGGGGATGGGGGTTGGGATAAGTTCAAAGTAGATAGGCCGCCAGAGAGGCCAAACCACAGTTGCGGGTGGCACTTGAGCCAAAAAAAGCCGCGCATTGCGCGGCTTTCGTGTGTCTGGCATAGCGGTTCTGTAAGCCGAACCAAGCCTGTAACATGCATGCCCACTACCCCCGCACTGGAGCTTCTCCCCTTGCCCACCCTGGACGAAATCGATCGCCAACTGATCGCCGCGTTGCAGCTCAACGCTCGCGAAAGCGTGGCCATGCTTGCGCGGCAACTCGGCATTGCGCGTACCACGGTGACGTCGCGCCTGGCGCGCCTGGAGAAAACCCAGGTGATTACCGGTTATGGCGTGCGCCTGGGCCAGCGCTTGGCGGATGGCGGTTTGCAGGCTTATGTCGGGATTACCGTGCAGCCGCGCTCGGGCAAGGAAGTGCTGCGCAGGTTGAGTGCAATGGCTCAGGTCCAGCAGTTGTGCGCGGTGAGCGGTGAGTTTGATTATGTGGCGTGGCTGCGCACTGAGTCGCCGGAGCAGCTGGATCAATTGCTCGATCAGATCGGCAGTGTCGATGGTGTGGAGAAAACCACGACTTCGATCATTCTCAGTAACAAATTGGATCGCGGGCAACCTATCTGACCAAACAGCTCGTCATAATGACTAAAATAAGTGCAATCCGACGACACATTGCGTCTTATTAACGAGCGCGACGCTCCCTAAACTGGCTGCCATCTTTTCCTATACTCAACGGGCCCTCTCCCGCCGAGTCGTCAGTAAGGTCAGCCATGAGCATTCCGTCCAGCAGCATCGCCAAGCCCCATCGCCACCCCACTGACGGTAAAAAACCCATCACTATCTTCGGCCCGGATTTTCCGTTTGCCTTTGATGACTGGATCGAGCATCCCGCCGGCCTGGGCAGCATTCCTGCCGCCAATCACGGCGCTGAAGTGGCGATCGTGGGCGCCGGCATTGCGGGGCTGGTGGCGGCCTACGAACTGATGAAGCTGGGCTTGAAGCCGGTGGTGTACGAAGCCTCGAAGATGGGCGGTCGCCTGCGCTCCCAGGCTTTTGAAGGCGCCGAAGGGATTATCGCCGAGTTGGGTGGGATGCGTTTTCCAGTGTCGTCCACCGCCTTCTATCACTATGTGGACAAACTGGGCCTGGAAACCAAACCCTTCCCCAACCCGCTGACGCCGGCATCAGGCAGTACCGTCATCGATCTGGAAGGCCAGACCCACTACGCGCAAAAACTGTCCGACTTGCCTGCGCTATTCCAGGAAGTGGCCGACGCCTGGGCCGACGCCCTGGAAGCCGGTTCGCAGTTCAGCGATATCCAGCAAGCGATCCGCGACCGCGACGTGCCGCGCCTCAAGGCACTGTGGAATAAGCTGGTGCCGCTGTGGGACGACCGCACCTTCTATGACTTCGTCGCCACCTCCAAAGCGTTCGCCAAGCTGTCGTTCCATCATCGCGAAGTCTTCGGCCAGGTCGGTTTCGGCACCGGCGGCTGGGACTCGGACTTCCCCAACTCGATGCTGGAAATCTTCCGCGTGGTAATGACCAACTGTGACGACCATCAACACCTGGTGGTCGGCGGTGTGGCGCAAGTGCCCATGGGCATTTGGCGTCACGTACCCGAGCGCTGTGCCCACTGGCCAGCCGGCACCAGCCTGAGCTCATTGCACAGAGGCGCGCCACGGGCCGGGGTGAAGCGCATCGCCCACGCCGCCGACGGTCGTTTCGCCGTCACCGACAACTACGGTGACACCCGCGAGTACGCCGCCGTCCTGACCACCTGCCAAAGCTGGCTGCTGACCACCCAGATCGAATGCGACGAAACCCTGTTCTCGCAAAAAATGTGGATGGCCCTGGACCGCACTCGTTACATGCAGTCGTCGAAAACCTTCGTCATGGTCGACCGCCCGTTCTGGAAAGACAAAGACCCGCAAACCGGCCGCGACCTGATGAGCATGACCCTCACCGACCGCCTGACCCGTGGCACCTATCTGTTCGATAACGGCGACGACAAGCCGGGCGTGATCTGCCTGTCCTACTCGTGGATGAGCGACGCGCTGAAAATGCTGCCCCAGCCCATCGATAAGCGGGTCAAGCTGGCACTCGACGCGCTGGCCAAGATCTACCCGAAAGTCGACATCAAGGCGCGCATCATCGGCGACCCGATTACTGTGTCCTGGGAAGCCGACCCGCATTTCCTCGGCGCCTTCAAAGGCGCGTTGCCCGGCCACTATCGGTATAACCAGCGCATGTATGCGCACTTCATGCAGAAGGACATGCCCGCCGAGCAACGTGGGATTTTTATCGCCGGCGACGACGTTTCCTGGACACCGGCCTGGGTTGAAGGCGCGGTGCAGACCTCGCTGAACGCGGTGTGGGGCATCATGACCCACTTCGGCGGCAGCACCCACCCGGAAAACCCGGGGCCCGGCGATGTGTTTGACGAGATTGGGCCCATCGCCCTGCCCGAATAAGGAGCCTGACATGCGTGTCGCCCTGTACCAATGCCCGCCACTGCCGCTGGATGTCGCCGGAAATCTCACACGTCTGCGGCAACTGGCGCACGAAGCAGCGGGAGCCGATGTGCTCGTGTTGCCGGAGATGTTCCTCACGGGCTACAACATTGGCGCCGAGGCAGCAGGCGCCTTGGCCGAGGCTCAGAATGGCGAGTCTGCCCAAACCATTGCCGACATCGCGCAAAGTGCCGGGTTGGCGATTCTGTACGGTTATCCGGAGCGGACCGAGGATGGCCAGGTCTACAACGCCGTGCAGTTGATCGACGCCCATGGCACACGCCTGTGCAACTACCGCAAGACGCATCTGTTTGGCGATCTGGACCATTCGATGTTCAGCGCCGGTGACGACGACTTCCCGTTGGTGGAATTGAACGGCTGGAAGCTGGGTTTCCTGATTTGCTACGACCTGGAGTTCCCGGAAAACACGCGCCGCCTGGCCCTGGCCGGTGCCGAGTTGATCCTGGTGCCCACCGCCAATATGGTGCCGTTCGACTTTGTCGCCGACGTCACCGTGCGGGCGCGGGCGTTCGAGAACCAGTGTTTCGTGGCCTACGCCAATTACTGCGGGCACGAGGGTGATATTCACTACTGCGGCCAAAGCAGCATTGCCGCGCCCGATGGTCAGCGCATCGCCCAGGCGGGCCTGGATGAAACGTTGATCGTCGGCACGCTGGAGCGGCAAGCGATCCTCGACGCCCGCGCCGCCAATCACTACTTGCAGGACCGTCGCCCCGAGCTTTACGGCGCACTGCACAAGCCCTGACCCACCGGGTTTGCTAGCATAGGCACTTGCCCCGTTTCGGAAGTGCCCATGCCTGCGCCGGTTCACCCTCACCCTCTGCACCTGACTTTGGCCAATGGCCTGCACCTCTGCCTGCGCCCTGCGCCGCGCTTGAAGCGCTGCGCCGCCGTTTTACGCGTGGCGGCGGGCAGTCATGACGCGCCGTTGGCATGGCCGGGGCTGGCGCATTTTCTGGAGCACTTGTTGTTTCTGGGAACTGAGCGTTTTCCCGCAGGCGAAGGGCTGATGGCCTACGTGCAGCGCCATGGCGGGCAAGTGAATGCCAGTACCCGGGAGCGCGTCACCGAGTTCTTTTTCGAGCTGCCGGTGTCGACCTTCGACGAAGGGCTGGTGCGCTTGGCCGACATGCTGACGCACCCTCGCCTGGCCATTGACGACCAACTGCGCGAGCGCGAAGTGCTGCATGCGGAGTTCGTGGCCTGGTCTCAGGATGCCAAGGCGCAGCAACAGGTAGCCTTGCTAAAGGGCCTGGCCTCTGATCATCCGCTGCGCGGCTTTCATGCGGGCAATCGCGACAGCCTGCCAGTGGAACGTGAGACCTTTCAGCAGGCGCTGCGCGAATTTCATCAGCGCTTCTATCAGAGCGGGCAGATGACATTGAGCCTGGCCGGCCCGCAATCCCAGGAAGACCTGGAAGCGCTGGCGCAGCAATTCAGTACGCAGTTGAGCCCTGGCCCGCTGCATCCCCAGGCTGCGCCACCGGCGCTGATGGCCGGGCAAACGCGGGGCTATCAGCACGTTGCCGATCATCATCTGCACCAGGTCATCACCTGTGATGCACCGCGCGAAGCGCTGGCGTTTCTCTGTACCTGGCTCAACAGTGCGGCGCCGGGCGGCTTGCTCGCTGAACTCAAGGATCGACGCCTGGCAACGGCAGTGCACGCCTCGGTGCGGTATCACTTTGCCGGACAGGCCGTGCTGGATATCGACTTTACCCTCGACAGCCAAAGCGACTCGACCACACAGATCGAGGCGCTGTTGTACGACTGGCTGAGTTTTTTCGCACACAGCGACTGGACGCCGTTACGCGAAGAGTTCGCCTTGCTCAGTGCGCGCCAGCAGCAGGTCCAGGGCGCCCTGGCGCTGGCACGCAACGACACCGAAGATTTATCGGAGCAAAGCCTCGCAGCCCTCAGGGCCATGCTCGACGCCTTGCATCTGCGGCCTGCCACGCGCGGGTGGCAGCTTCCACCAAATAACCCGTTTCTGCGCCCGCCCGTCAAAGAAGAGCGGGCCGGCTTGATTCGCGGCCAAACCAGCGCCCACCGTGGCTTGCGTACATTCGCCCAGGATCGCTCACGGGGACGACGGGACCTGTCGGCGCTGACCTTCAGCCAGGCCTCGGCCAATGACACTGACGAAGGCGCACTGTACCTGCGCTGGCGATTTGACTGCGGCGTGCCTGCCGGTCTGGAAAACCTGTTGCAGCCGCTGCGCGAGCGTGCCGCTCAGGCGGGTGTCGAGTTGTGTTTCGAAACCATCGCCAATGACTGGCAGGTAAAAATGCTTGGCGTCCACGAACCCATGCCCGCCGTGCTCGAAGCGCTGGCGCACTGCTTGACCACTGCCGATGAACATCTGCCGCCACCGCCCTCGGCACCGATGATCGCCATCCGCGAACTGCTCAAGGCATTGCCCGGTTGCTGTGCCGGTGTTCAGCCAACGCCGCAGGCGACGCCAGACCCATGGGCCACCGCGCGTTGGCATGGGCTGGGCGCAGGTTTACCGGCAGCCTGTGAAGCGGCCATCAAAACCGCCTCGGCACGACTGCCTGGGCAGCCTGCACCGCTTCAGTATCCGCCTGAAAATCTTCAGGGCCAGCGTCTCTGGCACGAGATAAACACCGATTCCGGCGAAGCAGCGCTGTTGCTGTTCTGCCCGACACTCACCCAGGCCCTGAGCGATGAAGCCGCCTGGCGCTTGCTCGGTCATCTGCTTCAAGGGCCGTTCTATCAGCGCCTGCGCGTTGAACTAAAAATCGGCTACGCGGTTTTCAGCGGCATCCGACAGCTCAATGGGCAAACCGGCTTGCTGTTCGGCGTGCAGTCGCCCAGCGCTTCCCTGGATGAAATCGTCGAACAGGTGCAGACCTTTCTGGCACAACTGCCGTCATTGATCGAGCGCAGCACCGACATGGGTAACGAGGCGCTGGCGCAGCAATTCACGGTCCAGTCACTGCCTATCACCCAAGCCGCCGATTTGCTGTGGCACGCACACCTGGCGGGCCGCCCATCGGACTACCTGGAGCAATTACAAGATTTGATACAAACCCGCTCACGGGAAGATGTACAGCGCGCCGCTCAACAGCTGAACGACGCCACAGGCGGCTGGCGTTGCCTCGCCAACGGGCCGTGCGCCCGAGGGGCGTGGCACTCGGCCGATTGATCGTTGCCAACCCTGCAACAGGCTTTTTCTTTCAAGACAGCGCTAACTCGAAAAGAATTGCGTAATATTCACACGCAATATCTGAACATCTCCCATGGGAGGTGGACTATATGTACTACTTGGTAGTGAACATCCCCATCCCTTGATAGGAGTATGAATATGACCTGGTCCAAACCTGCCTACACCGATCTGCGCATCGGTTTCGAAGTCACCATGTACTTCGCCAGCCGTTAATTCGCTGGGTACTACAACGCCTCGGTTCGCCCGGGGCGTTTTTGTTTTGAGCTTTGCTGATGGAGCGACCATGTTTGTCCAGATTCTAGGTTCCGCCGCCGGCGGTGGCTTCCCGCAGTGGAACTGCAACTGCGTGAACTGCGCAGGTTTTCGTGATGGCAGCCTGCGGGCCCAGGCGCGTACCCAGTCGTCCATTGCGATTTCCGACGATGGTGTGAACTGGGTGCTGTGCAATGCGTCGCCGGACATCCGCGCGCAGTTGCAGGGGTTTGCGCCGATGCAACCGGGCCGCGCCCTGCGTGACACCGGCATCGGCGCGATCATCCTGATGGACAGCCAGATCGATCACACCACCGGCCTGCTGAGCCTGCGCGAGGGCTGTCCGCACCAGGTGTGGTGCACCGATATGGTCCATGAAGACCTGAGTACCGGCTTCCCGCTGTTCACCATGCTCACTCACTGGAACGGCGGCCTGGCCTGGAACCGTATCGAGCTGGACGCCAGCTTCACCATCAACGCGTGCCCCAACCTGCGCTTCACCCCGCTGCCGCTGCGCAGCGCGGCGCCGCCTTATTCGCCGCATCGCTTCGACCCGCACCCGGGCGACAACATCGGCCTGATCGTCGAAGACCTGCGCACCGGCGGCAAACTGTTCTACGCCCCAGGCCTGGGCAAGGTCGACGCGCCGCTGCTGGAGATCATGGCCGGCAGCGACTGCCTGCTGGTGGACGGCACGATGTGGGACGACGACGAAATGCAGCGCCGTGGCGTCGGCACTCGCACCGGCCGCGAAATGGGTCACCTGGCGCAGAACGGTCCTGGCGGTATGCTCGAAGTGCTGGAGCAGTTGCCAAAGCAGCGCAAAGTGCTTATCCACATCAACAACACCAACCCGATCCTCGATGAAGACTCCCCCGAGCGAGCCGAGCTGGTGCGGCGCAATGTCGAAGTAGCCTACGACGGCATGAGCATTGAGTTGTAGGAGACCTCAGATGACTGATACACCGATGACCCCTGAAGCATTCGAACAGGCCCTGCGCGCCAAAGGTGCCTTCTACCACATCCACCACCCGTACCATGTGGCGATGTACGACGGCCGCGCCACCCGCGAACAGATCCAGGGCTGGGTCGCCAACCGCTTCTACTATCAGGTGAACATTCCCCTGAAGGACGCCGCGATCCTGGCCAACTGCCCGGACCGGGAAATCCGCCGTGAATGGATCCAGCGCCTGCTCGATCACGATGGCGCGCCCGGAGAAGACGGCGGCATCGAAGCCTGGCTGCGCCTGGGCCAGGCCGTCGGCCTCGATCCCGACCAACTGCGCTCCCAGGAACTGGTGCTGCCCGGCGTACGTTTTGCGGTAGATGCCTACGTCAACTTCGCCCGCCGTGCCAGTTGGCAAGAGGCCGCCAGCAGTTCGTTGACCGAACTGTTCGCGCCGCAGATCCACCAGTCGCGCCTCGACAGCTGGCCGCAGCATTACCCGTGGATCGACCCGGCCGGCTATGAATATTTCCGCACCCGGCTGGGCCAGGCCCGTCGCGATGTGGAACACGGGTTGGCGATCACCCTGCAGCACTACACCACCCGTGAAGGCCAGGAGCGCATGCTCGAAATTCTCCAGTTCAAACTGGACATCCTGTGGAGCATGCTCGACGCCATGAGCATGGCCTACGAACTGAACCGCCCGCCATACCACAGCGTGACCGCAGAGCGGGTCTGGCATAAAGGGATCACCCTATGAGTTTTGATCGCAGCAAAAAACCGACCTGGCGCCCGGGTTATCGCTATCAGTACGAGCCCGCACAGAAAGGCCATGTGCTGCTCTACCCGGAAGGCATGATCAAGCTCAACGACAGCGCCGCGCTGATTGGTGGACTGATTGACGGCGAGCGCGACGTGGCCGCCATCATCGCCGAGCTGGACCAGCAATTCCCCGGCGTGCCGGAACTCGGTGATGACATCGAGCAATTCATGGAGGTCGCCCGTGCCGAGCACTGGATTACCCTTGCCTGAAAAACCCGCTATCGGCCTGCCGCTCTGGCTGCTCGCCGAGCTGACTTACCGCTGCCCGCTGCAGTGCCCGTACTGTTCCAACCCGCTGGATTTTGCCGAGCAGGGCAAGGAGTTGAGCACCGAACAGTGGATCAAGGTATTTCGCGAGGCCCGCGAGATGGGCGCCGCGCAGCTTGGGTTTTCCGGCGGTGAACCGCTGGTGCGCCAGGACCTGGCCGAGTTGATCGGTGAAGCACGCAAGCTGGGTTTCTACACCAACCTGATCACCTCCGGCATCGGCCTGACCGAACAGAAGATCAGCGACTTCAAAAAGGCCGGCCTGGACCATATCCAGATCAGCTTCCAGGCCAGCGACGAACAGGTCAACAACCTGCTGGCCGGTTCGAAGAAAGCCTTCGCGCAAAAGCTGGAAATGGCCCGCGCGGTGAAAGCCCACGGTTATCCCATGGTGCTGAACTTCGTCACCCATCGGCATAACATCGACAAGATCGACCGCATTATCGAGCTGTGCATCGCGCTCGAGGCGGACTTTGTCGAGCTTGCCACTTGCCAGTTCTACGGCTGGGCACAGCTCAACCGTGTGGGGTTATTGCCGACCCGGAAACAACTGGTGCGCGCCGAACGCATCACCAACGAATACCGCGCCAGGCTCGAAGCCGAAGGCCACCCGTGCAAGTTGATTTTTGTCACGCCGGATTACTACGAAGAACGCCCGAAAGCCTGCATGAATGGCTGGGGCAGTATTTTCCTGACAGTCACGCCGGACGGTACCGCCCTGCCCTGTCATGGTGCCCGACAGATGCCGGTGCAGTTTCCCAATGTGCGCGACCACAGCATGCAGCACATCTGGTACGACTCGTTCGGGTTCAACCGCTTTCGCGGCTACGACTGGATGCCCGAGCCGTGCCGTTCATGCGATGAGAAGGAAAAGGACTTCGGCGGCTGCCGCTGCCAGGCTTTCATGCTCACCGGGGATGCGAGTAACGCAGACCCGGTGTGCAGCAAGTCCGAGCAGCACGGCATTATCCTGCAAGCGCGGGAAGAAGCCGAACATGCCACCCAGACCATTGAACAGCTGGCGTTTCGCAATGAGCGCAATTCACGCCTCATCGCAAAAGGCTGAGGGCCTCAGCGCTTGGCGATGATGTACACGGCGTGAATGATGCCGGGGAAGTAACCGCACAGGGTCAGCAGGATGTTCAGCCAGAATGCGCCGCCAAATCCTACTTGCAGGAACACACCCAGTGGCGGCAGCAGAATGGCGATGATGATACGAATGATGTCCATGGGTCAGCTCCAGAAAATCGGCTCGTGTGAGCCGTGTAGCTAATCGACATTGGCGCTTCGTGAGGGTTCAGTGGTTTCTGGCATTGGGCCATCTCATGCCAGAATCTGCAGGCCATGCTTTTGAACAATGCTCAACAACTTGAGCGCCATGCCGCTGGGTTGTTTTTCGCCGGACTCCCACTGCTTAACAGTCGATGCGCTGGTGTTCAGGTAGCGCGCGAACACGGGCTGGCTGACGTGGCTGCTTTCACGCAAGTGTTTGATCTGCTCGGCTGGCATATGTGCAGGCACCGTTGCCAGACACGTTTCGTCGAACTCACGAAGCGTGGTTTTGCTGATGGCGCCAATTGTATAAAGCGCTTCGGCGGACTGGTGAATAGACTCAAGCGCCTCACTTTTATATTTCCTGGTCATGATGTATCTCCACAAACTCTTTTAAATCCAGCAATTGCTGAATCTGGACATGGTTTAAGTCTTCGTAGAGCTTGGCAAGCAACCGAAAGCCATCCAGTTCACGCTGACTGATATTGCTCTGACTCTGCTTGGCGAACAGCAATTGGTAGACCCAGTAGTGCCTGCCTTTAGCCAGGACAATGGAGCGATGGCGATTTTGGTTCAGCCGCTTCTTCCAAACGCCGCCGCCCAAATTTTCAGCCTGCCCGTTCAGTAAATCGCTGAATGCTTCTTTTAGCTCAGAATCGCTTATCCAAGCTTTGCTGGCTGCTTTCGCAAAATTCCGAGTTTTGAACAATCTGAGCTTCATGAAAATCCTTCTCGAAAACATACCACTCAGTGGTATAGATTAGAAGAGGGCGTTGGGCGCCCCCATCGACATTCCTTGCCGAAGCCCGCTAAAAAGCCATTGTTTCCGACGACGCACAAGCAACCTTTTCAGTCCAAAAATTACCCACGCAAAAAAACGCCCCCAGCCAAAAGAATCAGGCTGGAGGCGCCGCGTATCCCGCGAGACGGTTCAGGAAATGGGGTCAGACGGCAATGCCCTTGCGGCATTGCAGTTGGGCGGTGCGTACCCGAGAGAAGGCACGGGCCAGGCGCAGGAGCATTTCGTCAATGTGGTTCTTGCTGATGTTCAGGGCGGGGGTGAAACGCAGACAATCCGGCTGCGCAGCCGTGAGGATCAGGCCTTCGTGCAGCGCGGCCTTTACCACCGCAGCCGCGCAATCGTCCGACAGCGTCAGGCCCCATATCAGTCCGTTGCCGCGCAGTTGCCCATGCTCGTAACGGTAGGCCAGGCGGGCGAGGCCTTCTGCCAGGTAGAGGCCGGATTCGCGTACGTATTCGAGAAAGTCGTCGGTCAACACGGCATCGAGCACCGCGATCCCCGCTGCGGCCATCAGCGCATTGCCGTGATGGGTACCGTCCAGCTCGCCCGTTTCGAAGCAACAGGCGGTGCCGCGTGCCAGTAGCGCCGCCAAGGGCACGCCACCCCCCAGGCCTTTGCCGAGGGCAATGATGTCGGCGCGAATGCCATATTGCTGCTCGGCGAGCAGGCTGCCGCAGCGGCCGATCCCGGTTTGCACTTCATCGAGAATCAGCAGGATGCCCAGTTCGCGGCACAGACGTTCGACGCCCTTGAGGTAGTGTTCGGTCGCAGGGATGACACCGGCGGCGCTTTGGATCGGCTCCAGCATGATGGCGACGGTATGCGCATCGACGGCGGCGTGCAAAGCCGGCAGATCGTTGAAAGGTACATGACTGAAACCCGGCAATTGCGGCTCGAAACGGTTTTCCCAGGCAACGGCCGAAGCCGACATCGCGGCGAAACTCTGGCCGTGGCAGCCGTTGCTCACCGTAATGATGTGATAAGCGCCGCCGCGATGCAGTTGGCCCCATTTGCGCGCCAGTTTGATTGCGGCTTCGCAGGCCTGGGCACCGCTGTTGAGCAGGTAGGCCTGATCGCTGCCGGTGTGATGGCACAGGCGATCAACCAGGTCGAGCTGCGCCCGGTTGTACAAGCCCATGCCCGGGTTAATCACGGTTTGCATCTGTTCGGTGATGGCGTCGCGCACCGCTTGTGGGCTGTGGCCGAGGCTGTTGGCGCCGCAGCCCTGGCTGAAATCGAGGTAGGCACGGCCGTTACTGTCCGAAAGCCAGGCGCCTTGACCCTGGACAAACACTTCGCAGGGACGCGCGACAGTGGGCATCAGGCATTGGCTGGGAAAATCATCAGGCGGAGCATGAAGTACCAGGTCGTCAAGACTGGGCGCCGGACGCCGGAACAGGTTCACAGTTCAGCCCCGATAGCAACCGCACCTGGGTAGGTGTCGGGCACCAATAGCGCGACGCGGTGTTTTGTCTTGCCTATGTAAACGCCATTACCAAAAACGTGAGTCATTGCCCGATTCGGCCCTGTAAGCCCTGCGAATAGGCGCTAGACTAGGCCGCTCGGAGGCCAACGGCCATTTCGATTTTCCAGCTTTTTCGATAAGCAAATCTTATGGATTTCAAGCAACTGCGTTATTTCGTCGCGGTGTATGAGGAAGGCCACGTAGGGCGTGCCGCAGAGCGTCTGTCGATCTCCCAGCCAGCCTTGTCGCAGCAGGTTCGCCAACTGGAGCAGAACCTCGACGTGAGTCTGTTCGAACGCAGCAGCAAGCGCCTGCTCCCCACACTCGCCGCACACACGCTGTACAACCACGCCTTGCCCCTGATCGACGGCATGCAGCAAGCCGTGGAGGCGTTGCGTAACTTCAAGGGCCAGGCGATGCGCACCTTGGCCATCGGTGTGCTGCAAACCGTGCACACCAGCCTGGTGCCGCAAATGCTCGAGCGGGTGCGCAAGGCTCAACCGCACCTGGTCGTGCAGATCTACGAATTGACCGGGCTTGAGATCGAGCGGCGGCTGCTCAACGGCTCGCTGGACATCGGCATCAGCTACCTGCCACCCCGCCAACCGGGCCTGCATGGCGTGTTGTTGTACGAGGATGAATTGAAGGTGGTCATCCCTGAGCAACATCCCTTGCGGGAATTCAAGAAGGTCTCGCTGAAACAGGCAGCGGAGTTGCCGATGTTGCTGCTGGGGGAGGAATTCCAGGTACGGCAGATCTGGCAGGGTCAGTTGGCCAACCTGGGCCGACGCCCGCAGGTGCAGGCCGAGCTCAATACCATGGCGGGGATTCTCGACAGCCTGCCTCATACGCAGTTGGCCACTGTGTTGCCGGGGCGTTCCCAGGACGAACACAACAGCCAGTCGCTGCTGTGGAAACCCTTGAGCGAACCCAGGGTGCCGTTGAAAGTCGGTTTGGTGTGCCGTGACGTGCAGCGCCAGCAAGCGACGGTGGCGTTGCTGCGCACGTTGCTCGAAGACGTGATGAATGCCCCGCAGGCAGGCGCCTGACTTTTTCGCGGGCAAAAGAAAACCCCGCCGAAGCGGGGCTTTGCAGACTGTTTCCCTGACATCCATTTCACTCCGCCATCCTGGCAGAATCCTACGTGTCCGTGTTGTTGCTTTGCGCTTCCTGCGCGACGTCCATGTGAAGTAGATTATCCGTGGATCCAATTTGGCGATAGAGGACGATTAGCAGCACGTCATGTAAGAGATTGCTTACACGCACGCTTCGCCCCTAGAACAGTGCTTCATCCATCAGGAACAGCGACTCGCTACCGGCTTTCACCGACGCGCTCAACGAATGAATACGCGGCAACAGGCGCGCAAAGTAAAAGCGCGCCGTGCCCAGCTTGCTGGCATAGAAATCGTCTTCGGTCTCTTTGCCCAACGCGGCCTTGGCCATGCGTGCCCACATATAGGCATACGCCATGTAACCAAACGCGTGCAGGTATTCCACCGATGCCGCGCCGATTTCATTCGGATTGGTTTTGGCACGGTCCAGCACCCAGGCGGTCAATTCATCCAGGCTGTCCACCGCCGCGCCGAGCGGGCGGGTGAACTCGCCCAGTTGCGCGCCGGCACTGGCGATGAACTGGCGGATCTCATCGGCGAACAAGGTGTAGAACGCACCGCCGCTGCCGACAATCTTGCGGCCCATCAAATCCAGTGCCTGGATACCATTGGTGCCTTCGTAGATCTGGGTAATGCGCACGTCACGCACCAATTGCTCCTGACCCCACTCGCGAATGTAGCCGTGGCCACCGAACACTTGCTGGCCGAGCACGGTGGTTTCCAGGCCCAGGTCGCTGAGAAACGCCTTGGCGACCGGCGTCAGCAGCGCCACCAGGTTGTCGGCGCGCTCACGGGCAGCAGCGTCTTCGCTGAACTTGGCGATGTCCAACTGCGTGGCCACATAGGTGGAGAACGCACGACCGCCCTCGTTCGCCGCTTTCATGGTCAGCAGCATGCGGCGCACGTCCGGGTGCACGATGATCGGATCGGCCGGTTTATCCTTGGCTTGGGCGCCCAATGGCGAACGGCTCTGCACCCGATCGCGGGCATATTCAATCGCGTTCTGATAGGAGCGCTCGCCGGAAGCCAGGCCCTGGATACCTACCCCCAGGCGCTCGTAGTTCATCATGGTGAACATCGCCGCCAAGCCACGGTCGGGCTCACCGACGAGGTAGCCGACGGCTTCGTCGAAGTTCATCACGCACGTCGCGGAGGCCTGGATGCCCATCTTGTGTTCGATCGAGCCGCAGGTCACCGGGTTGCGGGCACCGAGGCTGCCGTCGGCATTCACCATGAACTTGGGGACCAGGAACAGCGAGATGCCCTTGGGCCCCGCCGGTGCGTCAGGAAGCTTGGCCAACACCAGGTGGATGATGTTTTCGGTCAGGTCGTGTTCACCGCCGGTAATGAAAATCTTGGTGCCGCTGACTTTGTAGGAACCATCCGCCTGCGGCTCGGCCTTGGTGCGAATCATGCCCAGGTCGGTACCGGCATGGGCTTCGGTCAGGCACATGGAACCGGCCCATTCGCCGGAATACATCTTCGGCAGGTAGGTGGCCTTGAGTTCGTCGCTGGCGTGGGTATTGATCGACACGCAAGCGCCCGAGGTCAACATCGGGTACAGGCCGAACGCCAGGCTGGACGAATTGATCATCTCCTCGACCTGCGCCGACACCGCCTTGGGCATGCCCATGCCGCCGTACGCCGGGTCGCCGCCGACGCCCACCCAGCCGCCTTCGGCATAGGTCGCGTAAGCCTGTGGGAAACCGTCCGGCGTGCTGACGACACTGTCCACCCAGCGGCAGCCTTGCTCATCGCCGCCACGGCTTAACGGCGCGATGGACTTGGCGGTGACCTTGCCGGCCTCTTCGAGGATGGCTTCAACGGTTTCGGCGTCAACCGTGTCTGCCAGGGCAGGCAACTGCGCCCAGGTGGTGGCGACGTCAAAAACTTCGTTGAGGACGAAGCGCATATCACGCAACGGCGCTTTGTAATCAGCCATGGCAAACCTCGTGAGAACGTGAAAAGT
Source organism: Pseudomonas sp. 31 R 17 (assembly GCF_900004915.1). Taxonomy (NCBI): domain Bacteria; kingdom Pseudomonadati; phylum Pseudomonadota; class Gammaproteobacteria; order Pseudomonadales; family Pseudomonadaceae; genus Pseudomonas; species Pseudomonas sp. 31 R 17. The sequence goes on along the minus strand of NZ_CVTN01000062.1, from coordinate 201,787 downwards.
GATTCGATAGGATCGGTTTTACAGGCTCCGAGTGTACCCGAACAACGTTTAAGACACATAGGGTCCGTTCGTGACCGACAAGTATTTGTAAGTCACGAACCAGGCTGTTGCCGCACGTTTACAATGCGAATGCCTGCGCCGGCAGGCTCATCAGGCATTCGCTGCCCGCCTCCACGGCAGCCCTGTGCATCGTGGTGCGCGGTAACAGGCGCTTGAAATAAAAGTCACACGTGGCCTGCTTGGCCTGGGCAAACCCTGGGTCGTCGTGCGCCTGCGCCGCAATCGCCATGCGCAACCACAGGTAGGCGAGGATGATGTAGCCGCTGTACATCAGGTAGTCCATGGCCGCCGCTCCCACTTCGTCGGGATTGCTCATCGCTGCCGTACCGACCTTCAACGTCAGCTCACCCCATTGCTGGTTCAACTGGTTGAGCTGTTCGACATGGGCCTTGAGTTGCGCATGCTCGGCATGGGCGGCGCAGAACTTATGCACGATTCTGGTAAAGCCGCGCAGCAACTTGCCCTGGCTGCCCAGCACCTTGCGCCCCAGCAGATCGAGCGCCTGGATGCCGTTGGTGCCTTCGTAGATCGGCGCAATCCGCGCATCACGCGCCAGTTGCTCCATGCCCCACTCGCGAATATAGCCATGGCCGCCGAACACCTGCATACCGTGGTTGGTCACCTCCAGCCCGGTTTCGGTCATGAAGGCTTTGCAGATCGGCGTGAGGAAGGCCAACAGGTCCTCGGCCTCCTGGCGCTGGCAGGCGTCGCTGCTCAGGTGCGCGGTATCGAGCAACTGGGCGGTGAAGTAGGTCAGCGCACGATTGCCTTCGTTGAAGGCTTTCATGGTCAGCAACATGCGGCGTACATCGGCATGCACGATGATCGGGTCGGCGGGTTTGTCCGGGGCCTTGGCGCCGGTCAGCGAGCGCATTTGCAGGCGCTCCCCGGCATATTTGATCGCGCCCTGAAAGCTTGCCTCGCCATTGCACAGCCCCTGCATCCCGGTGCCCAGGCGTGCGTGGTTCATCATGGTGAACATGCAGTTGAGGCCTTTGTTGGCTTCGCCAATCAGGAAACCCCTGGCGCCGTCGAAGTTCAGCACACAGGTGGCCGAAGCCTTGATGCCCATCTTGTGTTCGATGGAGCCGCACTGCACGGCGTTGCGTTCGCCGGAATCGGCATGAAACTTGGGCACGATGAACAACGAGATGCCTTTGGTCCCCGCCGGTGCATCCGGCAGCTTGGCCAGCACCAGATGGATGATATTGGCACTCATGTCGTGCTCACCGGCCGAGATGAAGATCTTGCTGCCGGTGAGTGCATAACTGCCATCGGCCTGGGGAACCGCGCGGGTCTTGATCAAACCCAGGTCGGTGCCGCAGTGGGCCTCGGTCAGGCACATGGTGCCGGTCCACTCGCCGGCGGTGAGTTTGTGCAGGTACGTGGCTTTCTGTTCGTCGGTGCCGTGGGCGTGGATCGCCGACATTGCGCCGTGAGTCAGGCCCGGGTACATGCCCCAGGACGTATTGCTGGAGCCGATCATCTCGCTCAGCACCAGCCCGAGGGACTGCGGCAACCCCTGGCCGCCGTAGGCCGGGTCCGCTGCCACGCCGTGCCAGCCGCCTTCGACGTACTGGGCGAAGGCTTGCTTGAAGCCCTTGGGTGTGGTCACGACGCCATTGTCGAAATGGCAGCCCTCCTCGTCGCCGCTGCGATTGAGCGGCGCGAGGACGTTTTCGCAGAACTTCGCGCCTTCTTCGAGAATCGCACTGACCATGTCGGGGCTGGCGTCCGTCGCGCCCAGGGCCGCGTAGTGACCATGGAAATCGAACACGTTATCGATCAGAAAGCGCATGTCGCGCAGGGGAGCTTTGTACTCAGGCATGGCGATGTCTCCGGCGGCAGATAGACTCAACCTACTGCCGGCCAACGCCGCGAACAATCACTGTAGCGCTGCTGAATACAGCGCCATTACTCAACCGGCAGCGTTTTCCATGCGCACGGCGCCGCGACGGTTCTGCCCGGCCGCGATCACGCAATTGCGCCCGGCGCCCTTGGCGGCATAGAGCGCCTGATCGGCGCACTTGAGCACTTCTTCAGGACTACGCTGCTCGGCCTGACGCTCGGCCACGCCGATGCTGACCGTCACCGACACACTGGACGCACCACTGGCGGCCCGACGCTGGCGACCTTGATGGTCGTCATTGGGGCGGTCCGGGTTGCGCAACTTGATCGCATAGGTGGCTATGCTTTCGCGGATCGCCTCCAGGTGCGGCAGGCATTCATCCAGGCTCTTGCCGGCAAACACCACGGCGAACTCTTCACCGCCGTAACGGTAGGCGCGCCCGCCGCCGCTGACCTTGGACAGTTTGCTCGCCACCAGGCGCAACACCTGGTCGCCCACGTCATGGCCGTGGGTATCGTTGAAACGCTTGAAGTGGTCCACATCGCTCATCGCCAACACATAGTTGCGCCCCAGCCGCTGCATGCGTTCGTTCAGGGCGCGGCGGCCCGGCAAGCCGGTCAGCTCATCGCGAAAGGCCATTTGATACGCCTCATGCGCCACACCGGCAGCGATCATCAGCATCACCTGGCTGCACATGATGTTGAGCGTAAACGGCAGGATGAAGGTTTGCGGCAGCATCCAGAACATCCCCAGCAACCCCACCAATTGCGCAGCGTGCAGCGGGCGCGGCTGATACCAGTACTGGGCGGCCAGGGTGATAAAGCCAATCAGAAACATCGGGTATGAAAGCTGGATCAAGCTCATCCACGCGCCATGCAGCGCCGGCCAGCGAATCTCGGCCAGCCAGTCCAGCACGCCCTGTGGGTAACGTTGCTCCAGCGCAAACGCCACGCTGCCGACGGCCAACAGCACCGCGCAACGTGCGACGAAGTCACGGAACAGGTGAGTCTTTTCCTGCCACAGCGCGTACACGCTGAACAGCAACGGCAGCAGCAGGCAGCACAGGTGAAACACGACGGCGGCGTCTTCGCGCACGCGACCATTGTCGCGGTAGAAATCGGTCTGGGTGTCCAGCAGGAAATAGACGACGTACACCGTGACCATCAGGAACAACTCACGCTGGCGCCGATACACCGCGCAGTACGCTCCGCCGAGCAACAGCACCAGGGTCGGCAGCACGTTGAACAGCGAGGTGAAGAAAACGTTGAGGTCCTTGAGATAAGCAGCCGAGAGCCCAGCCATCAACAGCAGCAACGAGGGTAGGAAATGACTGAACCGCACAGCGGACACGCGTAACAAGGGTAGAACTCCGACCCGCAAAAAGTAATGGCATGGTGCTTCTACACAGCCAGTTAAACACAACCCGTCCGACCTGTATCACATTGCCATCACTGTAACGGCACGCTTCATTAAAGCCTTAGCGTCAGCGCGCATTTTTCGGATCGGCACAGAACGCATGTGGGGAGGGGCTTGCTCCCGATTGCGGTATGTCAGCTACACGATTTGGCGGCTGTCACACTGCAATCGGGAGCAAGCCCCCTCCCACATTCACCGCATTTCAATGCTTGGTCAGCGGCCTTCGCACACACAAAAAAAACCGCTTCCCCGGAAGGAAGCGGTTTTTCTGAACCCGGTAAGGCTTAGTAAGCCAGGCCGAAGTCTTCTTCTTTCATGTCCATCAGGTTTTTGGCGCCCGACAGCATGGTCGCTACATGGGTGCGGGTACGCGGCAGGATGCGCTGGAAGTAGAAGCGCGCGGTCTGCAGCTTGGCGGTGTAGAACGCCTCTTCGCTGGTGCCGGCGGCCAGTTTCTCGGCAGCCAGGCGCGCCATGTCGGCCCAGAAGTAAGCCAGGCATGCGTAGCCGGAGTACATCAGGTAGTCCACCGAGGCGGCACCGACTTCTTCACGGTCTTTCATCGCGGCCATGCCGACCTTCATGGTCAACTCGCCCCACTCTTTGTTCAGCGCCGCCAGCGGTGCAACGAATTCCTTGACGGCTTCGTTGCCTTCGTTGGCCTGGCAGAACTTGTGCACGATCTTGGTGAAACCCTTGAGCGCTTCGCCCTGGGTCATCAGCACTTTACGGCCGAGCAGGTCCAGGGCCTGGATACCGGTGGTGCCTTCGTACAGCATCGAAATGCGGCTGTCGCGAACGTTCTGCTCCATGCCCCACTCGGCGATGAAGCCGTGACCGCCGTAGATCTGTACGCCGTGGTTGGCAGACTCGAAACCGACTTCGGTCATGAACGCCTTGGCGATCGGGGTCATGAAGGCCAGCAGGCCATCGGCCTGTTTCTTGGCTTCGTCATCGGTGCCGTACTTGACGATGTCCACTTGCTTGGCGGTGAAGTACACCATCGCACGGTTGCCTTCAGCAAAGGCTTTCATGGTCAGCAGCATGCGGCGCACGTCAGGGTGCACGATGATCGGGTCGGCGGCTTTTTCCGGCGCTTTCGGGCCGGTCAGGGAACGCATTTGCAGGCGGTCACGCGCATATTTCAGGCCACCCTGGAAACCGATCTCGGCGTGGGCCAGGCCTTGCAGCGCGGTCCCCAGGCGAGCGGTGTTCATGAAGGTGAACATGCAATTCAGGCCTTTGTTCGCCGGGCCGATCAGGTAACCGGTGGCCGCGTCGAAGTTCATCACGCAGGTGGCGTTGCCGTGGATGCCCATCTTGTGCTCCAGGGAGCCACAGGTCACCGCGTTGCGCTCACCGATCGAGCCATCGGCGTTGGGCAGGAATTTGGGCACGATAAACAGCGAGATACCCTTGGTACCGGCCGGTGCATCCGGCAGGCGCGCCAGCACGATGTGGACGATGTTGTCGGCCATGTCGTGCTCACCGGCCGAGATGAAGATCTTGGTGCCGGAGACTTTGTAGGAACCGTCAGCCTGAGGTTCGGCCTTGGTGCGCAGCATGCCCAGGTCGGTGCCGCAGTGCGGCTCGGTCAGGCACATGGTGCCGGTCCACTCGCCCGACACCAGCTTGGTCAGGTAGGCCTCTTGCTGCTCCGGCGTGCCGTGCTCGGAAATAGTGTTCATCGCGCCGTGGGACAGGCCTGGGTACATGCCCCACGACCAGTTGGCTTCGCCGACCATTTCACTCACGGCAAGGCCCAGGGACTCCGGCAGGCCTTGTCCACCGTGCTCCACGTCATGGGCCAGGCTTGGCCAGCCGCCTTCGACGAACTGTTTGTAGGCTTCTTTGAAACCGGCAGGGGTTTTAACGCCTGACTCGCTCCAGGTACACCCTTCGATGTCACCCACGCGGTTCAGCGGCGCCAGCACTTGCTCACAGAACTTGGCGCCTTCTTCGAGAATGGCGTCAACCATGTCCGGGGTAGCGTCCTGGCAAGCCGGCAGGCTCTGATAGTGCGCTTCATAACCGAGCAGTTCGTCACGAACGAAGCGAATATCACGCAAGGGGGCCTTGTAGTCAGGCATAGCGATAAACCTCTGCTGATGTATCTGGGATGAGCAACCGCGTGAAAGGATGATGGCGGTCAAACAGGTGTTTGAAACATACGTTTACGACCTTGGGTTGTCAAGCGTCGGCCCGATGCCGTTTGTCTTGATGCGGGTCAATGGCGCGCACAGCAAAGCCCGTGGCGTGATGCCACATGATTAGGGAGTGTAGGAGTTAAGCGAGAGGGCACAAAACAAATGTGGGAGGGGGCTTGCCCCCGATGGCGGCCTCAGGGCTGGCCAGTATCTTGGATCAGACCGAGTACATATCCGTTATTTAGGTCACGGCCACT
>NZ_CVTN01000062.1:88869-196008 GCF_900004915.1 Pseudomonas sp. 31 R 17 | reverse complement strand
TCCGTGGGCCGCCGCAATGGGCCATCCATGGCCCAGTGCGGCTAACCCGGCGTCCTGCCGGGTTACCCACGGATTCAAGCCTGCGTTCGGCCAGAGTGGTTTAACGGGGCGCCTGAGATCAAGATCAAAAGCAGATCAAGATCAAGAGCGACTCGCTTCGCATCGTGATTACGGTTGAGCGGTACAGAGTTGTGTAAATACCTATGGCTATCGGGGGCAAGCCCCCTCCCACATTTTAAATGTCATACCTCAGGGGAATCAGGCGTAGGTATCGATCAACGTACCGAGCATTTCGTCCGAAGCCTTGGCGACTTTCGCGCCCAGCTCCACTTGAAACTTGCCCTGGGCCATTTCGACCATATTGCTCGCCGAGTTGGACGCCTGAGCACGATCGTTGGCTTGCAGACGGTCGCTTTGCGCGGCCGATGGCTGGGTCGTCGACGCGCTGGCGATCTTCCCAGCGGCCTGGTCGACACGGTTCTGCCCGGCCTGGATGGTGCTCAGGCCCGAATAAAACGCGCTGCTTCCAGAGATTTGCATGGCGTAAGCCTGCCTTTAGAGAATCGTGAAGGCCAATTGAACCAGACATTCTGGCGAAAGGCCCGTTAAAAACACTAATGGCACATTGCCTTAGCGATAGCCAAAATCAGTCAAGCAGGTCCATTTCCAGGTAAGCGGCCACCTCGGCTGCCCCGGCATGCTTGAGTTTCGGCACCCGTCCAAGGCAGGGCGCCGGCAATCGCTCGGCCAGGGTGGCGAGGTTCTCTTCCAGACGAGAGGTCTTCGGGTCGATGATATTGGCCACCCAGCCGGCCAGCGGCAATCCATCGCGCGCGATCGCTTCGGCGGTCAGCAGCGCATGGCTGATACACCCCAGACGCACACCCACCACCAGGATCACCGGTAACTTGAGGGCGATGGCCAGGTCCGACAGGTTGGCTTGATCGGCCAGCGGCACGCGCCACCCCCCTGCGCCTTCGATCAACGTGAAGTCCGCGTTGTGTCCGAGAATCCGCCGCATCGGCTGGAGCAAGGATTGCACCGTCAGCGCAACGCCCGCCTCACGTGCCGCCAGATGCGGCGCAATCGCCGGTTCCAACGCCACCGGGTTGACCTCGGCATAGGTCAACGGCAACGAACATTCGGCAAGCAGTGCCAGGGCATCGGCGTTACGCAAGCCCTTGGGCGTGACCTGGCAGCCCGACGCCACGGGTTTTCCCGCCGCCGTGGTTTTACCGGCCTGGCGCGCGGCATGCAGCAGGCCGGCGGCAATGGTGGTCTTGCCCACATCGGTGTCGGTGCCGGTGATGAAATAAGCGGCGTTCATAGCGGTTTCTCCAATACGGCATACACCACCTGGTAAGTGGCCGGCAGGCCCTGGGCCTGACGGAACTGCTCGTAGGCCTGCACCAGCGCCGCAATCCGCGCGCGCCCCGTCAACCCTCCCGGGCGCCCTGGGTTGAGGTTGTGTGCGCCCAATGCTTTCAACTCATGGGTCAGGCTGCGCACGTCCGGGTAATGCAGGACATGGGGCCGCCGCTCCAGGCGGGTCACCCGAAAACCACTGGCGGCGCACAGCTGCTGATAAGCCTCGAAGGTGCGAAAACGGTTGACGTGAACCCAGCCATCCGCCGCGCGCCAGCTCTCGCGCAGCTCATCCAGCGTGCCCACGCACAGGCTGGCGAAGGCCAGCACGCCGCCCGGTTGCAGCACGCGAAAGGCTTCATTGAGCACTGCGTCGAAGTTCGCACACCACTGCACCGCCAGGCTGGAGAACATCAGTTCGAAGCTGCCAGTCTTCAGCGGCAAGCGTTCCGCATCGCCGGCGATGAAGTGCTGCGCGCCGCCTGCAGGCCGCGCATGGTTGAGCATGCCTTCGGCGATATCCAGCGCGATGCCCTGGCTGGCAGGCAGGCGCTCACCCAGTGCACGGCTGAAATAGCCCGTGCCGCAGCCCAGGTCGAGCCAGCGTTGTGGCGCGAGCCCCGCCGGTAATTGCGCGAGCAGGGCATGCCCCACCGCCCGCTGCAGCTCGGCCACGCTGTCATAACTGGCCGCAGCCCGGGAGAACGAAGCGGCCACCTGGCGCTTGTCGGGCAAGGCGCCCGGCAAGTGGGGATGGGATAGATCAGTCATCGACGCACTCATGCAAAAAAGCCTGGATGGCCCCCGCTACACCATGGGGGTCCTCCAGAAGAAAAGCGTGACCGGCCTGTTCAATCAGGCCGATTTCCACATCGGGCAGCAGCGCCAGCAAGTCACCGGCAGCTTCGGCGGGCACCAGCCCATCCTGACCGGCAAACAGGTGCAGTTGCGGCCCGCGAAACGCCTGCAAGGCGGCGCGGGTGTCCAATTGGGCAAGCAATTCCAGGCCGGGCATCAACACGCTGGGCGAGGTATTCGGTGCGCCACTGACCAGCAAACGCGAGAGCCCGCGCGGGTCGGCCGCGCCCTTGGCGCACAACAGGCCAAAGCGCTTGAGGGTAACCTGGGAATCGGCGTGGCAGCCGGCGAGGAACGCGTCGAATGTTTCGGCAGGCATGGCCTGCGGCCAACCGTCATGGGCGACAAAACACGGATTGCTCGCCAGGGTGAGCAATCCGCAGCAACGCTCCGCGCGGCGTGCCGCCAGCTCCGAGGCGAGCATGCCGCCCAGGGACCAGCCACCGAGCCAGGCATTGTCCGGCAGCGTGGCATCCAACTCGTCGAGCCATTCACTCAGGTCGCTGGAGTCCAGGGCCGGCAACGGTTCGATCTGCACGTGCAAGTGTTCATTCAAGCCGTGCAACGCCGCGGCCAACGGTTCCAGCGGCGACACACCCAGGCCCCAGCCGGGCAGCAATATCAGTCGATCACGCATGCTCGGGCTCCGTGGTGTTTAACAACCGGAAACACGCTTCCAATGCGTTTAACAATAGCTGCACCTGGGCTGCGCTGTGGGCCGCCGTCAATGTCACGCGCAAACGGGCGCTGCCGGCGGGCACGGTGGGGGGGCGGATCGCCGTCACCATCAGCCCGCGCTCGCGCAGCATCTGCGACAGGCGCAAGGCTCGCGCGCTGTCGCCCATCAGGATCGGTTGGATCGGCGTAAAACTGTCCATCAACGCCAGGCCGATCTGCTCGGCGCCCTGGCGGAACTGGCGGATCAACCCGTTGAGGTGCTCGCGGCGCCAATGCTCGGTGCGCAGCAGCTCCAGGCTTTTGAGGGTGGCGCAGGCCAGCGCCGGCGGCTGGCTGGTGGTGTAGATGTACGGCCGGGCGAATTGAATCAGGCTTTCGATCAGCTCTTCACTGCCCGCCACAAAGGCACCGGCGGTGCCGAAGGCTTTACCGAGGGTGCCGACCAACACCGGCACGTCCTCCTGGCTCAAGCCAAAATGCTCGACGATCCCTGCGCCATTGGCCCCCAGCGGGCCGAAGCCGTGGGCGTCGTCCACCATCAACCAGGCGCCCCTGGCCCTGGCTTCGCGGGCCAGTGCCGGCAGATCGGCGAGGTTGCCATCCATGCTGAATACGCCATCGGTCACCACCAGTGCGTTACCGGTGGCTTTCTCCAGGCGCTTGGCCAGGCTGGCAGCGTCGTTATGCAGGTAACGGGTAAACCGTGCGCCGGACAACAAACCGGCATCCAGCAACGACGCGTGGTTGAGACGATCTTCCAGCACGGTATCGCCCTGCCCCACCAAGGCGGTGACCGCGCCGAGGTTGGCCATGTAGCCGGTGGTAAACAGCAACGCACGCGGGCGCCCGGTCAGGTCGGCCAAGGCTTCTTCCAGCTCATGGTGCGGCGTGGCATGCCCCACCACCAGGTGCGACGCGCCACCGCCCACGCCCCAGCGGGACGCACCGGCGCGCCAGGCTTCTATCACCTGCGGATGGTTGGCCAGGCCAAGGTAGTCATTGTTGCAAAACGCGAGCAGCGGCTTGCCGTCCACTACCACTTCCGGGCCCTGGGGGCTCTCCAGCAAGGGGCGTTGACGGTAAAGGTGTTCGGCACGGCGGGCAGCGAGGCGCGCGGCGAGATCGAAAGACATGCAGGCCTCGATTCAGCAGGGTGTGCGCGGTTCAAAAGGTGGGAGGGGGCTTGCCCCCGATGGCTGTATCTCAGTCAACACAGGTGCTGGCTGACCTACCGTCATCGGGGGCAAGCCCCCTCCCACATTTGGAATGCATTTGGGTTAAACGGCGGCGTTATAGAACTGCTCGCTGCTCTTCTGCTCCACCAACGCCTGTTCAATGGCCGCCTGATGCACTTCGTCGGCATGCTCTTCACGCGCCTCCGGCAGAATCCCGAGGCGCGAGAACAGTTGCATGTCCTTGTCCGCCTGCGGGTTGGCGGTGGTCAGCAGCTTGTCGCCGTAGAAAATCGAGTTGGCGCCGGCAAAGAACGCCAGGGCCTGCATCTGCTCGTTCATTGCCTCACGGCCGGCCGACAGGCGCACATGGGATTGCGGCATCAGGATGCGCGCCACCGCCAGCATGCGGATAAAGTCGAAAGGGTCGATGTCCTTGGCGTTTTCCAATGGAGTACCGGCCACCTTGACCAGCATGTTGATCGGCACCGACTCCGGATGCTCCGGCAGGTTGGCCAGCTGGATCAGCAGGTTGGCGCGGTCATCGAGGGACTCGCCCATGCCGAGAATACCGCCGGAGCAGATCTTCATCCCCGATTCACGCACATAGGCCAGGGTCTGCAGGCGTTCGCTGTAGGTACGCGTGGTGATGATCGAACCGTAGAATTCCGGCGAGGTATCGAGGTTGTGGTTGTAGTAGTCGAGGCCGGCCTGGGCCAATGCGGCGGTCTGGTCCTGATCGAGACGGCCGAGGGTCATGCAGGTTTCCAGGCCCATGGCCTTCACGCCCTTGACCATCTCCAGCACGTAGGGCATGTCTTTGGCCGATGGATGTTTCCAGGCGGCGCCCATGCAGAAACGTGTCGAACCGATGGCCTTGGCGCGGGCAGCCTCTTCGAGGACTTTCTGCACCTCCATCAGCTTTTCTTTTTCCAGGCCGGTGTTGTAGTGACCCGACTGCGGACAATATTTGCAATCTTCCGGGCAGGCGCCGGTTTTGATCGACAGCAGGGTGGAGACCTGCACCCGGTTGGCGTCGAAATGCGCGCGGTGCACGGTCTGCGCCTGGAACAACAGGTCATTGAACGGCTGCACGAACAGGGCTTTGACTTCGGCCAAAGACCAATCGTGACGCAGGGTGGCAGAGGTGCTGGCGCTCATGGGCGATTCCTTGATTATGCTTTGGCTAACGCTGCGGGAAGGGCAATACCCACAGGTACGACACGGATGCTCGGCATATTTAAGGAAGATTCATGCACTGTCAACCAAGCCACAAACACCAGGTTTACATCTGGTTAAAAAGCGTACAAACCTGTTTGATCTGCGATGAGCGCGCTGAAAGCGACGATTGTGTGTGCAACGCCTGCGAAACCGAACTGCCGTGGCTGATGGAGCGCTGTGAAGTCTGCGCCCTGCCCTTGCCCATGGACGGCTTGGTGTGCGGCCAATGCCAGAAACATCCGCCTGCGTATCAACAAGTGATTGCGCCCTGGACCTACAGCTTCCCGGTGGACAGCCTGATCAGCCGGTTCAAGCATCAGGCGCGCTGGCCGTTGGGGCATCTGCTGGGACGCTTGCTCGGGCGGCTGCTGCAACATCGGTTCGAAAATGCCGAACTCACCCGCCCCGATTGCCTGCTACCGGTACCGATGCCCCCCAAGCGTCTGCGCCAGCGTGGCTATAACCAGGCCGTGATGCTGGCGCGCTGGCTCAGTGCCGATCTGGACATCCCCTGCGATGAGCACCTGTTGCTACGCCCCCAGGAAACCATCGCGCAACAAGACCTCGACGCCAAAACACGCAAACGCAACCTGCTCAATGCCTTCGCCCTGGCACCCGGCGCCTGGGTGCAGGGCCGGCACCTTGCGCTGGTGGACGACGTGCTGACCACCGGTGCCACCGCCCATAGCCTGGCGCGCTTGTTGATGAAGGCCGGTGCGCGTCAGGTCGATGTGTATTGCCTGGCCCGCACGCCCAAACCCGGCACATGACTTGACTCCCGGGCCGCCGGGCGGCAACGTCCGCTCATTCCAGCCAGGCGTATCCCCATGTCCCTGCCCTCGCCGCTCAGCCAGCACATCATCCGCCGCCCTCAGCGCATCGCGTTGCTGGCGCATATCGCCGAACAGGGGTCCATCACCCGCGCCGCCAAAAGTGCCGGGTTGAGCTACAAAGCCACATGGGACGCCATCGATGAACTGAACAACCTGGCGCAAACGCCGTTGGTGGAGCGCAGCGTCGGCGGCAAAGGCGGTGGCGGCGCCAGGCTGACAAGCGAAGGTGAGCGCGTGCTGCGCCTTTATCAGCGCCTGCAAGCCTTGCAAGCCGAGGTGCTCGCCACCGACGAAGCGGCCCGCGACTTCAATTTGCTGGGCCGCCTGATGCTGCGCACCAGTGCGCGCAATCAGCTGCATGGCCGAGTCAGCGCCATCGAGCGCCATGGGCGTAATGACAAGGTGCGCCTGGAACTGGCGGGTGGCCTGTACCTGGATGCACACATCACGCACGACAGCACGCAACGGCTGGAGCTGGAGCCCGGCGTGGAAGTGGTGGCCCTGATCAAGGCCGGCTGGCTGGAATTGTTGGCGATCGGGCAAACCGCAACACTTGGACACAATTGCCTGAGCGGTGTCATCGAGACGATTCTCGACGCTGAAGACGGCCCCAGCGAAGTCCGAATCGGCCTGCCCAGCGGTCAGGTGCTGTGTGCCCTGGCGCAGCCCGCCGCACTGAGCGCACTCGACGCCGCGCCCGGCCAGCCGATCCAGGTGCAATTCGCCCCCGGCCAGGTATTGCTCGGCACGCCGGTGTAGCGAGCACCCGCCATCAAACTGCAACAATTTCGTCACGCCCGCTCCTTAAGGTGTGTGCAAAAACCGTAAGGAGCCTGACATGAGCCTGCTGGAAGAAAACCAAGCCACTGACCTCGAACAGATGGTCGGCCTTACCCGTCGCCGCTTTATCGGCGCCGGCGCCCTGTGCGGCGCGGCGATGTTCCTGGGTGGCAACCTGCTCAGCCGCAGCGCCCTGGCCGTGAACGCCGCGTCCGCCAGCCCGTTGCTGGGCTTTACCGGCATCGCCGCCGCCACCAGTGACACCATCACCCTGCCGCCCGGCTACAGCGCCTCGGTGCTGATCAGTTGGGGCCAGCCCTTGAGCACCCAGGCGCCGGCCTTCGACCCCTCCGGCAACGGCACGGCCAAGGCCCAGGAACAGCAGTTCGGCGACAACAATGACGGCATGAGCCTGTTTCCCTTCCCCGGCGACGACAACCGCGCCTTGATGGCGATCAACAACGAATACACCAACTACCGCTACCTCTACGCCCACGGCGGCGCACCGCAATCGGCCGAAGACGTGCGCAAGGCCCTGGCCAGCGAAGGCGTGTCGGTGATCGAAATTCAGCGCAAGGGCGATACCTGGCAGTTCGTCCAGGATTCACGCTACAACCGGCGCATCCACGGCAACACGCCAATCCGCCTGAGCGGCCCCGCCGCCGGCCACGACTGGCTGAAAACCAGCGCCGATAACACCGGCAAGCACGCCCTGGGCACCTTCCAGAACTGCGCCAACGGCAAGACCCCATGGGGCACTTATCTCACCTGCGAAGAGAACTTCACCGACTGTTTCGGCAGCAGCAACCCACAGCAGGCCTTCGACGCCGGGCAAAAACGCTACGGCGCGGTCGCCGCCAGCAAGGACATCAACTGGCACCCCCACGACCCGCGCTTCGACATGGCCAAGAACCCCAACGAACTCAATCGCCACGGCTGGGTGGTAGAAATCGACCCGTTCGACCCGCAATCCACCCCGGTCAAGCGCACCGCCCTGGGCCGTTTCAAGCACGAAAACGCGGCCCTGGCCGAGACCCGCGACGGACGCGCGGTGGTGTACATGGGCGATGACGAGCGCGGCGAATTCATCTACAAGTTCGTCAGCCGCGATCCGATCAACCACGACAACCCGAAAGCCAACAAGGACTTGCTCGATCACGGCACCTTGTACGTGGCGATCTTCGACGCGGGCAATGGCGATGCCGATCATCCCAAGGGCAAGGGCCAATGGGTCGAGCTTACCCACGGCAAAAACGGTATCGATGCCGGTACAGGCTTTGCCAGCCAGGCCGAAGTGCTGATCCATGCGCGCCTGGCCGCCAGCGTGGTGAAAGCCACGCGCATGGACCGCCCGGAATGGATCGTGGTCAGCCCCATGGACGGCCAGGTCTACTGCACCCTCACCAACAACGCCAAGCGCGGCGAAGACGGCCAGCCGGTGGGCGGGCCCAACCCGCGCGAGAAGAACGTCTACGGCCAGATCCTGCGCTGGAAAGCCGACGCCGATAACCACGGAGCCACGGACTTCACCTGGGACCTGTTCGTCGTCGCCGGCAACCCCGGCGTACACGCGGGCTCGCCGAAGGGCGGCTCGTCCAACATCAACCCGCAGAACATGTTCAACAGCCCGGATGGCCTGGGTTTCGACACGGCCGGGCGCCTGTGGATTCTCACCGACGGCGACTACAGCAACGCGGGCGACTTCGCCGGCATGGGCAACAACCAGATGCTGTGCGCCGACCCGGGCACCGGGGAGATTCGTCGCTTCATGGTCGGGCCGGTGGCGTGTGAAGTCACCGGGATCAGCTTTTCGCCGGATCAGAAAACGCTGTTTGTGGGTATTCAGCACCCTGGCGAAACCGGCGGCTCGACGTGGCCGGAGCATCTGCCGAACGGCAAGCCGCGTTCGTCGGTGCTGGCGATTCGGCGCGATGATGGTGGGGTTGTCGGCGCCTGACAGGGCCTCATCGTGGCATAGGTATCTACACAACTTTGGCGTGACACCGAACTTGTGGCAAGGGAGCTTGCTCCTCGTTGGGTCAGGCAGCCTGTGACTATCTTACTGATACCCCACAGATCCAAATGTGGGAGGGGGCTTGCCCCCGATGGCGGCCTCGGGGCCGACCAGGGTGTTGGATTGGACCGAGTACATATCCGTTTCTGCGGTAACGGCTGCTAATGGTTCCGCTTTTACAGCGGCTCACTTTTGAAAAGCGCAAAAGTAAGCAAAACGCTCTTGCCCCACCACTCGGCACCTCGCTTAGGCTCGGTGTGCCCTCTCTCCGGCTTGAATCCGTGGGCCGCCGCCACGCGCCATCCATGGCGCGGGGCGGCTAACCCGGCGTCCTGCCGGGTTACCCACGGATTCAAGCCTGCGTTCGGCCAGCGTGGTTTAACGGGGCGCCTGAGATCAAAAGCAGATCAAGAGCGGCTCGCTTCGCATCGTGGTTACGGTGGGTGCTACGGAGTTGTGTAAATACCTATGCTCATCGGGGGCAAGCCCCCTCCCACATTTAACTTGTGAATATATTCAAGTGTGGGAGGGGGCTTGCCCCCGATAGCAATAGCACAGCCACCACCTATCTCAGCCCCGGTGCGTTACCATACCCGGCCGGACGCGGCGACCTGCTGCGCGCAGGAGTTCGCATGGCCCACCCGTTTGAAACACTCACCCCTGACCTGGTCCTCGACGCCGTCGAAAGCATCGGTTTTCTCAGCGATGCGCGCATTTTGGCGCTCAACAGCTACGAAAACCGCGTGTATCAGGTGGGCATCGAAGATTCCGAACCGCTGATCGCCAAGTTCTACCGGCCCCAGCGCTGGACCAACGAAGCGATCCTGGAAGAACACCGCTTCACCTTCGAACTGGCTGAGTGCGACGTGCCGGTGGTCGCCCCGCTGATCCACAACGGCGCAAGCCTGTTCGAGCACCAGGGTTTCCGCTTCACCCTGTTTCCACGCCGTGGCGGCCGCGCGCCGGAGCCGGGCAACCTCGACCAGTTGTACCGCCTCGGGCAATTGCTCGGTCGCTTGCACGCGGTGGGGTCCACCCGCCCGTTCGAACACCGCGAAGCCCTCGGCGTGAAGAACTTCGGTCACGATTCCCTGACCACCCTGCTCGAAGGCAACTTCATTCCCAAGAGCCTGCTACCGGCCTACGAGTCCGTGGCGCGCGACCTGCTCAAACGTGTGGAAGAGGTCTACAAGGCCACCCCGCACAAGAACATCCGCATGCACGGCGACTGCCACCCGGGCAACATGATGTGCCGCGACGAGATGTTCCACATCGTCGACCTGGATGACTGCCGCATGGGCCCTGCGGTACAAGACCTGTGGATGATGCTCGCCGGGGATCGCCAGGAATGCCTGGGCCAACTGTCGGAGTTGATGGATGGCTATCAGGAGTTCCACGACTTCGACCCCCGGGAACTGGCCCTGATCGAACCCTTGCGCGCCCTGCGCCTGATGCACTACAGCGCCTGGCTGGCGCGGCGCTGGGACGATCCGGCCTTTCCCCACAGCTTCCCGTGGTTTGGCAGCGAGCGCTATTGGGGTGACCAGGTGCTGGCGTTGCGTGAGCAGCTGTCGGCCCTCAACGAAGAACCCTTGAAACTGTTCTGAGGAACGCGACGCTCTCCTGTAGGAGCGAGCTTGCTCGCGAAAAACCCGAGAGCGCCATTGGGCAACAGGCCTCCCGCGTTATCGTTGACGATCTTCGCGAGCAAGCTCGCTCCTACAGAAAGCAGGTCCCCATTGCCTGACAAATATCCTTACAATCGCGCTTTGTAAGCTGCCTGAGCAAGGATTCCGCATGCACGCCGCCAACCCCCGCAAGGGTTACATCCTGGGCCTGAGCGCCTATATCACCTGGGGCCTGTTCCCGCTCTATTTCAAAGCCATTGCCAGTGTCCCCGCCGCCGAGATCATCGTGCATCGCGTGCTGTGGTCGGCACTGTTCGGTGGCTTGCTGCTGATGGTGTGGAAACACCCGGGCTGGTTTCGCGAACTGCGCGACAACCCCAGGCGCCTGGCGATCCTGGCCCTCAGCGGTTCGTTGATCGCGGCCAACTGGCTGACGTATGTGTGGTCGGTCAACACCGGGCGCATGCTGGAAGCGAGCCTGGGTTACTACATCAACCCGCTGGTCAACGTACTGCTGGGGATGCTGCTGCTCGGCGAACGCCTGCGCCGCCTGCAATGGGTGGCCGTGGTTCTGGCGGCGGTCGGTGTGGCGCAACAGGTGTGGCAAGTGGGCAGTTTGCCGTGGGTATCGCTGGTACTGGCGCTGACCTTTGGCTTCTACGGGCTGATCCGTAAACAGGCGCCGGTCAAAGCCCTGCCGGGGCTGGTGGTGGAAACCTGGATGCTGGTGCCGATTGCCATCGCCTGGTTGCTGTTCAACCCGACGGCCCACAGCGCACAGCTGGAATTCTGGAGCACCTCCGAAGCCTGGTGGCTGGTGGCCGCAGGCCCGGTGACGCTGATCCCGCTGGTCTGTTTCAACGCCGCCGCGCGGCATCTGCCTTACACCGCACTGGGCTTTTTGCAGTATGTAGCGCCCACCCTGGTGCTGCTGGAAGCCGTGCTGCTGTTCGGCGAACACCTGGCGCCCAGCACGCTGACCGCCTTTGCCTTTATCTGGGCGGGCCTGGTGGTGTACAGCGTGGATATCTGGCTGAGCGTGCGCAAACGCTGATCAAAAAACGCTCAAAGCTCTGCAAGCCTTAGCCGGCCTGGCTTGCAGACATTGACCCAAAGGTTATCCACAGGTCCATGCAAGATTTCCATGCATAACCTCATGGGTGCTCATTCATCGTTGCGCAATTCCACCATCAGATCGTCTGCCAGGGTTTCCAGGGACGTCTGCAACGCCTCCAGGGACAAGCTTGACGGCACCTGCAACAAGGCCTCGGCGTTGAACAGCGGATCGCCGCTCATCGGGGCCGGGCGCACGTCGGTGCTCAAGCGCTCCAGGTTGACACCCTGCTTGCTCAACAGCGCAGTGATCTCCCGCACGATGCCGGCGCGATCATTGCCCACCAGGGTCATCACAATCGATTTGGACACCGATGCCTGGCCGGAACTGCCCTCGCCCACCAGCACGCGAATGCCGTGGGTGGATAAATCCTCCAGCGCCCCCACCAGTTCCTGACGATTCTCTGCAGGAACGCTGACGCGCAGAATCCCGGCAAACTGCCCGGCCATATGGGCCATGCGGCTTTCCAGCCAGTTGCCACCCTGGGCGGCGATGGTGTGCGCGATGCGTTCAACCAGGCCGGGTTTGTCGGCGGCAATAATTGTGAGTACAAGATGATCCATGGCGAAATACCTCGGGTGCGATTCCTGTAGGAGCGAGCTTGCTCGCGAAGGTCATCAACGATAACGCGAAAAAACTGACATCAGCGGTACTCTCAGGTTTTTCGCGAGCAAGCTCGCTCCTACAAGGTGGACGCGCGGTAGCTTGAAAACAAATCGTGTACCATTTTTAGATTTATCTGGAACAATCCAATAGTTTTTTGAGAACATCCGATTCTCCGCTGTGACCGTCCGACCAAAGTGGGTCGCTAAACGACGTATTTAGTCTAATTTTCACAACCGCAAGTCATCATGTAGTATGCCCAACCGTGCACTACATAATGAAAATCTGAAAAAGCGCATAAGCTCCGCAGAGTGAGGCAAGCAATGACTGAACACGTTCAAGTCGGTGGCCTGCAGGTCGCCAAAGTCCTGTTCGACTTCGTGAACAACGAAGCCATTCCCGGTACCGGCATCACTGCCGACCAGTTCTGGGCCGGTGCCGACAAGGTCATTCACGACCTGGCGCCGAAGAACAAAGCCCTGCTCGCCAAACGCGACGATTTCCAGGCGCGCATCGATACCTGGCACCAAACCCATGCCGGCCAGGCCCACGACCCGGTGGCCTACAAAGCCTTCCTGCAAGACATCGGATACCTGCTGCCAGAAGCCGCAGACTTCCAGGCCTCGACCCAAAACGTCGACGACGAAATCGCACGCATGGCCGGCCCCCAGTTGGTGGTGCCGGTGATGAACGCCCGCTTCGCCCTCAATGCCTCCAATGCACGTTGGGGTTCGCTGTATGACGCGCTGTATGGCACCGATGCCATCAGCGAAGCCGACGGCGCGCAGAAGGGCAAGGGCTACAACAAAGTGCGCGGCGACAAGGTCATCGCCTTCGCCCGCGCCTTTCTCGACGAAGCCGCGCCGCTCAGCGCCGGCAGTCACGTCGACTCCACCGGCTACAAGATCGTCGACGGCAAGCTGATCGTCAGCCTCAAGGGCGGCAGTAACAGCGGCCTGCGTGACGACGCGCAGCTGATCGGGTTCCAGGGCCCGGCGGCCGAGCCGATTGCGATCCTGTTCAAGCACAACGGCCTGCACTTCGAGCTTCAGATCGACGCCGGCACCCCGGTCGGCCAGACCGACGCCGCCGGCGTCAAAGACGTGCTGGTGGAAGCTGCGCTGACCACCATCATGGACTGCGAAGACTCCGTCGCCGCCGTGGATGCCGACGACAAAGTGGTGATCTACCGCAACTGGCTCGGCCTGATGAAGGGCGACCTCGCCGAAGAAGTGGCCAAGGGCGGCAAGACCTTCACCCGCACCATGAACCCTGATCGTGTCTACACCGGCGTGGATGGCAACGACGTCACCCTGCACGGCCGCTCGCTGTTGTTCGTGCGCAACGTTGGCCACTTGATGACCATCGACGCAATCCTCGATAAAGACGGCAACGAAGTGCCGGAAGGCATCCTCGACGGCCTGCTCACCAGCCTGGCGGCGATTCACAGCCTCAACGGCAACAGCTCGCGCAAGAACAGCCGCACCGGCTCGGTGTACATCGTCAAACCGAAGATGCATGGCCCCGAAGAAGCGGCGTTCACCAACGAGCTGTTCGGCCGTATCGAAGACGTGCTGAACCTGCCGCGTAACACATTGAAAGTCGGGATCATGGACGAGGAGCGCCGCACCACGGTCAACCTCAAGGCCTGCATCCAGGCGGCCAGCGAACGTGTGGTGTTTATCAACACCGGCTTCCTCGACCGCACCGGCGACGAAATCCACACCTCCATGGAAGCCGGCGCCATGGTGCGCAAGGCCGCCATGAAAGCCGAGAAGTGGATCGGCGCCTACGAAAACTGGAACGTCGATATCGGCTTGAGCACCGGCCTGCAAGGGCGTGCCCAGATCGGTAAAGGCATGTGGGCAATGCCCGACCTGATGGCCGCGATGCTCGAACAGAAAATCGCCCACCCACTGGCCGGCGCCAACACGGCCTGGGTACCGTCGCCAACGGCGGCTGTACTGCATGCATTGCACTACCACAAGGTCGATGTGTTCGCCCGCCAGGCCGAGTTGGCCAAGCGTGAACGCGCCTCGGTGGATGACATCCTGACGATTCCCCTGGCGCAAAATACCGAGTGGTCCGAAGAAGAGATCCGCAACGAACTGGACAACAATGCCCAGGGCATTCTTGGCTATGTGGTGCGCTGGATCGACCAGGGCGTCGGTTGTTCGAAAGTGCCGGACATCAACGATGTGGGCCTGATGGAAGACCGCGCCACCCTGCGCATCTCCAGCCAGCACATCGCCAACTGGTTGCGCCACGGCATCGTCACCGAAGCCCAGGTCATGGAAAGCCTCAAGCGCATGGCGCCGGTGGTGGACCGCCAGAATGCCGGGGGCGCGCTGTACCGCCCGCTGGCGCCGGATTTCGACAGCAACATCGCGTTCCAGGCGGCGGTGGAGCTGGTGATTGAAGGGACCAAACAGCCTAACGGTTACACCGAGCCGGTGCTGCACCGCCGGCGTCGGGAGTTCAAGGCTAAAAATGGCCTGTAAATGAAAAAAGCCCTGATCGTGAGATCGGGGCTTTTTATTTGCGGGCTGTGGTGGCTGGACTGGCGCTATCGTGGGCAAGCCCCCTCCCACATGTTGACCGCGGCGAAGCTCAAGTGTGGGAGGGGCGGTGCGACGATTCGACTTGCCCCCGATGAGGCCATCACACTCACCACAAAAATCAAGATTCCATCCCCAACTCCCGCTTCACCAACTTCGCCAACTTCTCGCTATCAATCGGCTTGAGCAGAAAGTCCACCACGCTCAAATGCATCGCATCAATCACATCCGGCGCTTCGGCGTCCCCGGATATGATGATGATCGGCAACGCCGCACGGGGCGATTCGCGCACCTGGCGGATCAACTCCAAACCGTCGCTCGGCGCCATGCGCAAATCGGTGATCAGCAATCCAATGGAACTGTGCGACTTCAACAACGCCCACGCGCTCTCCCCGTTGTCAGCCGTCATGCAGCGAATACCGTCCAGCCCGAGGATTTCCGCCAACAGTTCACGCGCATCCTTGTCGTCGTCCACGATCAACACGCGTTGTGGCGGTAAATCAGGCTCCAGCATCACGGCGCTCAGCGCCTCGCGCTCGGCATCACTCAAAATATCGTGGTCGGACATACGGTTCTCAGCAATTCTTATCAATCTCCCAGCACTCGTCAGACATCTGCGGAAGGGCGAACAATGTGCACTTCGTCGGAAAGTTTGCCTAGTGGGCGTTCTACGGGTTTTGGACGATAGTCATGTAAGGCTTTTCCCTAGTTTTGCGCAGGGGTCCCCGACCTAGACTTACGTCCAATGGGCACCCGCCGTGCAGAAGTCGACCATGCAGCACGATAACGACAAAAAAACTGCGGTCACTGTTATGAGTAAAGCTGATGCTTTCACACAGGCGGGTAAAACCGCCGTGTTGCAGAACATCCACGGCACCCTGCAATTCCTGCAGCGCTTCCCGCCGTTCAACCAGATGGAAAATGCGCACCTGGCGTTTCTGGTGGAACAGTGCCAACTGCGTTTCTATGGCCCCGGCGACAGCATCCTCAAACCGTCGGGCGGGCCGGTCGAGCATTTTTATATCGTCAAGCAGGGCCGCGTGGTCGGCGAGCGGCCGGACTCAACAGACCCCACGTTCGAAATCACCACCGGCGAGTGTTTCCCCCTCGCCGCCCTGCTCGGTGAACGCGCCACCCGCACCGAGCACAAAGCCTGCGAAGACACCTTTTGCCTGCAACTGAACAAGATGGCGTTCATCAAGCTGTTCGCCCTTTCCAGCCCGTTTCGTGACTTCGCCTTGCGCGGCGTCAGCAGCCTGCTCGACCAGGTCAACCAGCAGGTGCAGCAAAAAGCCGTGGAGACCCTCGGCACCCAATACTCGTTGAACACTCGCCTGGGTGAGCTGGCCATGCGCCACCCGGTCACCTGCAGCCCGGACACCTCGCTGCGAGAAGCGGTGCGGCTGATGCACGAGCAGCAGGTCGGCAGCATTGTGATTGTCGATGAACACAAGGCGCCGCTGGGCATCTTCACCCTGCGTGACCTGCGCCAGGTAGTGGCCGACGGCACCGGTGATTTCAGTCAAGGCATCGCCGGTCATATGACCCAGGCGCCGTTCTTCCTGAGCCCGGACCACAGCGCGTTCGACGCGGCGATCGCCATGACCGAGCGGCATATCGCCCACGTATGCCTGGTGCAGGACCAGCGCCTGTGCGGCGTGGTCTCGGAGCGCGACCTGTTTTCCCTGCAGCGCGTCGACCTGGTGCATCTGGCGCGGACCATCCGCAACGCATCCCGTGTGGAACAACTGGTGGCGATCCGCGGCGAGATCGGCCAGTTGGTCGAACGCATGCTGGCCCACGGTGCGTCGTCTACGCAGATCACCCACATCATTACCTTGCTTAACGATCACACCGTGTGCCGGGTCATCGAGCTGACCCTGGCGGAAAAAGGCGACCCCGGCGTGCCCTTCAGCTGGCTGTGCTTTGGCAGCGAAGGCCGCCGTGAACAGACGCTGTACACCGACCAGGACAACGGCATCCTGTTCGAGGCCCGAGACGCCGTGGAAGCCGCCGAGATTCGCGAGCGCCTGCTGCCCCTGGCGCAGCAGATCAACCAGAGCCTGGCGCTGTGCGGCTTCAGCCTGTGCAAGGGCAATATCATGGCCGGCAACCCGCAGTTGTGCCTGTCACGGGCCGAATGGGCCCGCCGGTTTGCCGCGTTCATTCGCGAAGCCACGCCGGAAAACCTGCTGGGTTCGAGCATCTATTTCGACCTGCGCGTGGTGTGGGGCGATGAGCAGGGTTGCGAGCAACTGCGCCAGGGCATTCTGGATCAGGTGGCGGACAACCGGCTGTTCCAGCGCATGCTGGCCGAGAATGCCTTGCGCCAACGCCCACCCGTAGGGCGCTTTCGCGAGTTTGTGCTGACGCGCAAAAGCGGGGAAAAGGCCACCCTGGATCTCAAGGTACAGGGCCTCACGCCGTTCGTGGACGCTGCGCGTGTGTTGGCCCTGGCCCATGGCATCCACGCCAACAATACGTTGGAGCGGCTGCGCCAGTTGGTCGCCCGGCAGGTGATCGAGCGGCTGGACGGCGCGGCATATGAAGAGGCTTACCACTTCATTCAACAAACCCGCATGCAGCAGCATCAGATGCAGACCCGGGAAAACCTGCCGTATTCCAACCGCGTCGATCCCGACAGCCTCAATCACCTGGACCGGCGCATCCTGCGCGAATCCCTGCGTCAGGCCCAGCGCCTGCAAAGCAGCCTGACCTTGCGGTATCAGCTGTGAGCCTGTTCAACTGGTTGCGCGCGAAAAAACCGCGGCTCGATGCGGCGCAGCAGCTACGCCTGGGCCAACTGCCCGCTCCCGCCGCACTGGGCAATGAGCCCTTGCGCAGCCAGCGCTGGGTGGTGGTCGACCTGGAAACCAGCGGCCTGCACCTCAACCGTGACCAGGTGCTGTCCATCGGCGCTGTGGTGATCGAGGACGGCGCGGTGGATTTCTCGCAGATGTTCGAACGCACCCTGCAACGCACCGCCAGCAAACTCAGCCCCAGCGTGTTGATCCATGGCCTGGGGCCCAGCGCCATCGCGGCCGGCAGCGACCCGGTGGATGCGCTGCTCGATTTCATGGCGTTCGTGGGCGACAGCCCGCTGCTGGCCTTCCATGCGCCGTTCGATCAACACATGCTGGGCCGGGCGCTCAAGGAGAGCCTGGGTTATCGCCTGGTGCATCCCTTTCTCGATGTGGCCGATATCGCCCCGCTGCTGTGCCCCGAGGCGAACATCCGTGAGGCCGGTCTGGATGAGTGGATCAACCATTTCAACTTGCAGGTGGGCGAGCGCCATCACGCCAGCGCCGATGCACTGGCCACGGCGGAGCTGATGCTGATCCTGTTCAGCCGTGCACGCCGGCAACACATCGACACGCCCCAGGCGCTGCAGGAGCGCTTGAGCCAATGGCGACGGCGTAAACAGGCGCCATCGTTTTAGTGGCATTGCCCGACAGACGCCAATTGCGCCCACCACACGCCTCTGAGACAATCGCGAATAATTCTCGTTAGTTTAAACTTTATTCGGTGATGCCTTGTCGTCGGCCCAGACCCCACACAGTGAGCTTGTTGGCGCGTTGTATCGCGACCATCGTGGCTGGCTGTTGGCCTGGCTGCGGCGCAACGTGGCCTGCCCGAGCCGCGCCGAAGACCTGAGCCAGGACACCTTCATGCGCCTGCTCGGCCGTGACGGCCTGCGCGAACCCCGCGAGCCACGCGCCTTCCTGGTAGCGATTGCCAAGGGTCTGCTGTTCGACTACTTCCGTCGCGCCGCCCTGGAACAGGCCTACCTCACCGAATTGATGCTGATCCCGGAAAGCGAACACCCATCGCCCGAGGCACAGCAACTGATCCTCGAAGACCTCAAGGCCATCGACCGCCTGCTCGGCAAACTGTCGAGCAAAGCCCGCGCCGCCTTCCTCTATAACCGCCTCGACGGCCTGGGCCATGCAGACATCGCCCAGCGCCTGGGTGTGTCGGTGCCGCGCGTGCGCCAGTACCTGGCCCAGGGCATTCGCCAGTGCTACATCGCGTTGTATGGCGAGCCATCATGAGCCTGATCAGTGGCAAGCCGGTGTCGGCGCGCGTGCTGGACGCCGCGATTGCCTGGCAGCTGTCCCTTGATTCCGGCGACGGCGGCGTGGTGGAACAGGAAGAGTTCGCCAAGTGGCTGGCCAGCGACGAAGAACACGCCCGCGCCTGGCGCCAGCTGGGCATGCTCGACCAGCGTTTCAGCGCAGCGTCCGGCCCCGCGCGGGCCGCGCTGTTGCACTCCCACGACAGTGCGCGCCAGCGCATGCGCAAACTGGGCCGTGGCCTGGCGAGCATTGTGCTGGTGTGCGGGCTGGCATTGTTTGCCGGTGAGCGCTATGTGCCCATCCACTATTGGCTGGCCGATCAACGCACCGCCACCGGTGAGCAGCGCACCCTTGAGCTGGCTGACGGCACCCGGATCAGTCTCAATACCCACACGGCCATCGACGTGCGCTTCGACGATAAACGCCGCGTGATTGTGTTGCAGGAGGGCGAAATCCTGGTCGAGACCGGCCATGACGATGCGCGTCCATTCTCTGTACAGACCCGCGACGGCAACCTGCGGGCGCTGGGTACGCGGTTCATCGTGAGACGCGAAGACCACGCCACGCGCCTGAGCGTGCTGCAATCGGCGGTGGCCGCCCAGCCTGAAGCACTGCCTCAGGAACGGATTTTCAAGGCCGGCCAGCAAGTGCTGATGCGCAGCGACGGCCTTGGCGCGCTGCTTGCCGTCCCACCGGCCAGCGACGCCTGGACCCGCGGCATGCTGGTGGTCGACAACGCCCGCCTGGGCGATGTGGTGGCCGAACTCGGCCGTTATCGCAGCGGTTATCTGGCTGTGGATGACAGCGTGGCCGACCTGCGCATCACCGGCAGCTTCCCGCTGCACGACACCACCCTGGCGCTCAATGCGCTGTTGCCGACCCTGCCGGTGCGGATCGAGCAGCACACGCCGTGGTGGGTGACCGTCAAGGGTAGGCCTTAGGTTCTGCGGCATCTGAAGATCGCCATCGGGGGCAAGCCCCCTCCCACACTTTAATTTGTGAACGCGGTCCATTGTGGGAGGGGCGGTGCGACGATTCGACTTGCCCCCGATAGCGCCCTCAGGCCCTACCCAAAAAATATTTTCACCCCGCCCTATCACTTTCCGATTCTCGTCCGGCACCTAGGCAATTGAGAAATATTTCCATTCAGGAGCCACCCATGTCCCGCACGCTAGACACTCTGTTGCGCCCCAGCCTGTTAGCCGTGGCCATTGCCCTCGGTGCCCCGCTGATCAGCCCCACGCTGATCGCCGCCGAACAGTCCGCCAGCGTGCGCGCCTACAACCTGCCGGCTGCGCCACTGGCAGCCACCCTGAACCAGATTGCCAGCCAGGCCGGTCTCGCGCTCACCCTCAACCCGACGCTCGCCGCCGGCAAGACCTCGGCACCGGTCAAGGGCCAATTCGATGCCCAGGGCGCATTGCGCGAAGCCTTGCGCGGAACCGGGCTGCAGCTGGAGCAGAGCAGCGCCGGGACCTTTACCCTGGTGGCGATTGCGGACGGCGTGGTGGCATTGCCGCAGACCAGCATTATTGGCCAAGGCAATTACGAGAGCGCCTGGGGGCCGGTGGAGGGCTATGTCGCCACTCGCACTGCGGCGGGAACCAAAACCGACACAGCCATCGCAGAATTGCCCCGCTCGGTCACGGTTATTACTCGCCAGCAAATGGATGACCGCTCCGTTCTCAACCTTAACGACGCATTGCGCTACACCGCAGGCGTGCAAAGCAGCGGCTATGGCTCGGATTCCCGCAGCGATTGGTTGCTGGTAAGAGGATTCGTCCCCACTCAATTCCTCGATGGCCTACCCCTGCCGAAAGGCAACTATGCCACGCCAAAAATCGACACTTGGAACCTTGAGCGAATTGCCGTCCTGCGCGGCCCGGCATCGTCTGTCTACGGGCAAACACCGCCGGGGGGGTTGCTGGATATGGTCAGCCGACGTCCCCAAGCCGAAGCCTCGAACGAAATTGAGGTGCAGGCCGGCAGCAATAACCACAAGCAGATCAACTTCGATAGCACGGGCAAAATCGACGACGAAGGCCAATTCCTCTACCGCGTCAGCGGCGTCGTGCGCGACAGCAATACTGCGGTGGACCATATCCCCGACAAGCGCTACAACGTTGCCCCCAGCCTCACTTGGAACATCAACGACGATACCAAGCTGACGTTGCTCACCCAGTTCACGCGCGACGATACCGGAATCACTGGACAGTTCCTGCCACTGCAGGGCACCAAACTAAGCTCGCCTGCCGGAAAAATCTCCCACCACAAGAACCTGGGTGATCCTGAATGGGAATTTTATGATCGCACCTACTACGCACTTGGCTATGCCTTCGAAACACGCTTGAACGATACGTGGCAGTTTCACCAGAACCTGCGCTACACCAAGAATGACTTGTCGTTCCAAGGCATAACCGCCGGTGGCGCGTTCTTCCCGAATGGACCTGAAGTCGCGGTCGACGCTGACGGTAATGTGAGTCGCTCCGCCGGCAAGGTCGATGAGAATGTCGGACAATTTGCTGTAGATAACAATTTCCAGGCCGACTTCAAGACCGGCTCGATCAGTCATACGCTATTGCTGGGGCTCGACCACCAGCGCTCGGACAGTGACGCACGCTGGCTGTGGGGCTCGGGCGGTGTACCCACCATCAACTTCAACCGCCCGGTATATGGGCAGGACTTTTCCAAGGTCCAGTACTTCACCATGTACGACTACACCCAGAAAACGCAACAGACCGGCCTCTACGTCCAGGACCAAATGGCGCTGGACAACTGGCGGCTGACCCTGGGTGGGCGCGAGGACTGGGTACACACTGGCACAACGTTCCATAATCTGAACGACGCTACCAATACTCAGCGTGACAAGCACTTCAGCGGCAACGCAGCACTGAGCTACGTCTTCGAAAACGGCATTACGCCGTACCTGTCGTACGCCGAATCATTCCAGGCAGGGTCGGGCACCCAAGTGGGCAGCACCGGGGCGTTCAAACCCACCGAAGGCAAGCAGTACGAAGCCGGGCTCAAGTATCAGCCGCCCGGCACCCAAGCCCTGTTCACCGCAGCGGTGTTCGACCTGACACAACAAAACACCTCCGTCACAGAAGGCAGTATCACTCGTCAGGTGGGTGAGGTACGGGTCCGAGGTCTGGAGTTGGAAGCCAGCGCTGACGTCACCGAAAGCCTCAAGCTGGTGGGCTCCTATACGTACAACGACAGTGAAATTACCGAGGGTGCAGCCGCTGAAAAGGGTAATCGGCTGAACCAACTGCCTCGCAACCAGGCTACCGGGTGGGCAGATTACACCTGGCGCAGCGGAATGCTGGATGGCTTCGGTGTCGGCGCAGGCGTGCGCTACGTCGGCGACACTTATGGCAATGCCGCCAACACCGAACTGGGCCATGTAGGCTCCTACACCGTATACGACGCCTCAGTGCACTACGACCTTGGCCGTTTGAACAGCACCATGAAAGGTGTGACCGTAGCCGTTGACGCGAAAAACATCTTCAACAAGGACTACTTGTCTACCTGCGACGGCTTCTACTGCTACTACGGAGATCAACGTAATGTGGTTGCCAGCGTGAACTACAAATTCTAAGACGGTGAACAACCGCTGATAGAGGGCCGCCTGAACCGCGGCCCTTTTGCCTTTGGAGCCGTGATGAAAAGCAAAACCATCCGCCGCTGGTCCTTCATCCACACCTGGACCAGCCTGATCTGCACCGTATTCTTGCTGCTGCTCGCCCTCACCGGCCTGCCGCTGGTGTTCCATCACGAGATCGATCACCTGCTGGGCAACGAACCCGAGCTCAAGCAGATGCCCGCCGATACGCCGCAGCTCAACCTGGAGCAGCTGGTGGCCAAAGCGCAGGCCCATCGCCCCGGCGAGGCCATGCAGTACCTGGCCTGGGACGAGGATGACAAGAACGGCGTCATCGCGATCATGGCCGCCACGGCCGGTACCGAGCCGAATGCGTCGCATACCTTCATGCTCGATGCGCGCACCGGCGAAACGGTGGAGATGCCGTCAGCCAATGGCGGGCTCACCCTGTTCCTGTTGCGCCTGCATGTGGACATGTTCGCCGGGCTGCCCGGCAAGCTGTTGCTCGCGTTCATGGGCTTGCTGTTCGTGCTGGCGCTTGTATCAGGGACCGTGCTGTACCTGCCGTTCATGCGCCGCTTGAAGTTCGCCACCGTGCGCCAGGACAAATCCACCCGCCTGCGCTGGCTCGACCTGCACAACCTGATCGGCGTGGTCACCCTGACCTGGGCGCTGGTGGTGGGTGTGACCGGTGTGATCAGCGCCTGTGCCGACCTGATCATCGCCGCCTGGCGCCAAGACAGTCTCAGCGCCCTGATCGAACCCTATAAAGACGCCCCGCCGCTGACCCAACGCGCGCCGGCCAGCGATTTGCTGAGCATCGCCGCCAAGGCTGCGCCCGGCATGCAACCGGACTTTATCGCCTTCCCCGGTACGCGCTTCTCCAGCGAGCATCACTACGCCGTGTTCATGAAAGGCAGTACCCACCTCACCTCCCATCTGCTCACACCGGTATTGATCGACGCCAGCACCCTGGCCGTCACCGCCATCGCCCAACGGCCGTGGTACATGGACGCCATGGGCATGTCCCAGCCGCTGCACTTCGGGGACTACGGCGGCATGCCGATGAAAATCCTCTGGGCGCTGCTGGATGTGCTGACCATCGTGGTGCTGGTCAGCGGCATTTACTTATGGATCGTGCGACGCAAGGCGGGCAAGGCATGAAGCCGCGGCAGTCGAATTTCTGGAAGGTGTTTGGCATCCCGCTGGGGATTGGCCTGCTCAGCGCCGCCGGGTTGTTTGCGGCGTTGCTGGGGGATGGGTGGTGGGATTCTTTGAGTTGGGTGGGGTTGGGCATTCCGGCGGCAATTGCGGTTTACAAGCTACGGTAGGAGCGAGCTTGCTCGCGAAAAACTTGAGAGCGCCGCGTCAAACCTGATGCGCTGCGTTATCGTTGACGTCTTTCGCGAGCAAGCTCGCTCCTACACAGGGAATATCCATGTCCGCGCCCAGCATGACCTTGTTCCACAACCCCGCTTCACCGTTCGTGCGCAAGGTACGCGTGCTGCTGGTTGAAACCGGCCAGCAGGACCGCGTCGCGCTGCACGCCTGCATGCCAACCCCGATCAGCCCGGATGCGCAGCTGCTACAGGATAACCCGGTCGGCAAGATCCCGGCCCTGCGCCTGGCCGACGGTTCGGTGCTGCATGACAGCCGGGTGATCCTCGATTACTTCGACCACCAGCACGTCGGCAACCCGCTGATCCCCCGCGACGGCTCGGCCCGCTGGCGCCGCCTGACCCTGGCATCGATGGCCGACGGGATCATGGACGCCGCCGTGCTGGTGCGCTACGAAACCGCCATGCGCCCGGTGGAGAAGCACTGGGAGCCGTGGCTGGACGAGCAGCGCAACAAGATGCGGCGTGCACTGGCCGAGCTGGAACAGGACGCCATCGCCGAACTGGCCAGCCACTTCGACATCGCCGCCATCAGCGTGGCCTGCGCCCTGGGCTACCTCGACTTTCGCCACCCGGACCTGCACTGGCGCGCGGATAACCCCAAGCTGGCCGCCTGGTACGCCGAGGTCAGCCAGCGGCCTTCGATGCAGCAGACCCAACCGCCTGCCTGATATCACCCATGTGGGTCCGTCAGCAGTCCGGTTTGTCGGCGGTGTAGCGACGCGCCGGGTTCACCGCCGCACCGAATTCACGCAGGGCCTTGGCGCCGATCAGCAGCGGATAGTTGAAGCTGCTGCGGTCGGTAAGGTTGACCTCCACGGTACGCTTGACGTCGCCCAGGCACATTTCCAGGTCGATCACCGGGCGCTTGGCCACGCTGGCTTCGTCCTTGTCGTCATCTTCGTCGGCGCGGCTCTTGATCTTGCTGATGCGTGACACCTTGTGTTCGTAGACCTTGTTACCCGCATCGCTGCCGCCGAGGCGGAAGCGCACCCAATCGTCGCCATCACGGGTGAAGGTCTCGATGTCACGGGCCGACAGCGAGGCGGTCAGCGCGCCGGTGTCCATCTTGGCCTTGAAGGTCTGGCCGATTTCCGGCAACTGGATGTATTCGTAACGACCGTAGAGAGTCGGTTCGGCGGCCATGGCAGGCGCAGCAGCCAGAACGGGAATAGCTAGGGCAAACGCGGCAAGGAGCAATTTCACGGCATGATTTCCTCGAAAGAAGTGGGCGAATTCTAGACCGCACACACAGCACTTAGTTGGATGACCGAGCATAACCGGCACATTGTGAAACATTCGTCCGGCCATTTGCGATTTGGCCTCTAGACTCACCTTGCTTATGATGGCAAGCCCACAAGATTCCAAGAGTTATTTATGCGCCGCCTGCTCACCGGCTGTCTGGTCACACTGCTGCTGTTGCTCAACACGCTGATCCTGATCGGCCCCTTGATGGTGTTCGCCCTGCTCAAGCTGGTGGCGCCGGGCCGCTCGCGTGACTATGCGTCCCGAGCAGTGATGTGGATCGCCGAGACCTGGGCCGAGATCGACAAGCTGATCTTCGCCGTGTGCATTCCAACCCAATGGGATATTCGCGGCGGTGAGAACCTGCGGGGTGATACCTCTTACCTGGTCATCAGCAACCACCAGTCCTGGGTGGATATTCCGGCATTGATCCAGGCGCTGAACCGGCGTACGCCGTTCTTCAAATTCTTCCTGAAAAAAGAGCTGATCTGGGTGCCCTTCCTCGGCCTGGCCTGGTGGGCACTGGATTATCCGTTCATGAAGCGCTACACCAAGGCATTCCTGGCCAAACACCCGGAGCTGGCCGGGCAGGACCTGAAAATCACCAGGGAGGCCTGCGAGCTGTTCAAGCGCCAGCCGGTGACCGTGGTCAATTACCTGGAGGGCACGCGGTTCAGCGAGGCCAAACGCACGCAGCAGGATTCACCGTTCAGCCGGCTGCTCAAGCCCAAGGCCGGCGGCGTCGCGTTTGTGCTGGCGGCAATGGGTGAGCAACTGGACGCCATCCTCGACGTGACCGTGGTCTACCCGCAACCCAGGATTCCAGGGTTCTGGGATTTGATCAGCGGCGCGGTGCCGAAGGTGATTGTGGATATCCGCACCCGTGACCTGGACCCGGCGTTGTGGCAGGGGGATTACGAGAACGATCCGGCATTTCGCCAGACCGTCCAGAACTGGGTCAACCAGCTCTGGAAGGAGAAGGATGCGCGCATCGAACAATTGCGCGCCGAGCAGCCTTAGCTGCCGGTGCCCCAGGCCTGGGCCAGCTTGCTCAGCAATGAGCTGTTGGCACCTTGACCGCCCAGGTATTGCAGGATCACCGGGGCAAACTGGCCGATCATGCCGCTGTCCATGCCCAGGGCGCTGAATGCGGTGTTCAAGTCATTGGTGTTTTTCACGTTACCCAGCAGGCCGTCCAGGCCACTGGTCTTGCTGCCGCCGTTCTGGCCGAGCATCCCGCTCAAAGCGCCGAGGCTGCCCAATGCATTGTTACCCGACAGTTGATCGAGGCCTGGCACGCTGTTGCCCAGCTGCGAAAAGTCGTTGCCGCTCAGTTTGTTCTTGGCCAGGCCGAGCATGGCGCCGGTGCCGCCGACCGCTTGCTCGGGGGTGATATTGAGTTGCGAGGTCAGGGCCGTCAGCAGGTCGGCCGTTTCCGATGTCGGCGCGGCGGCGGCAGCTTTGTTGTTGCCACCCTGCATGCCGGAAATGGCGTTGGCTGCATCGCCAAGGCTGAAACCTGCGGCGAAGACCGGGCCGGCGGCCACGCTCAACAGGCAGGAAAGGGCAAAACCGCGTGAAATCTTCATCAAGACAACCTCAGGAGATAGGTGCAAAGCACGCTTTGGACTGGGTATACCGACGGATGTTCCGGAACCCATTGGGGATAAGCGGGTCCATGAACTGACTACAAAATTTGTCAGGAAGAGACTTATGACTGCGATCCACCCCGAAGCGATTGAGCACAAGCCTGCATTCTGGAGCCGCCCTCGCCTGTTCATTGGCGCCTGCGCGGTGGTTGTTGCCGGTATTGGTGGCGCGCTCTACACCCAGGACAGCGTCAAGTCCGCGGCGACCCTGGTGACCACCACCCAGCAGCCGGCCGCACAAATCATGGCCCACAAGGATTACCTGGAAGTGCAGCCGATTGCCGCCACGGCACCTGCGCCGGACCAGAGCCTGGAGCTGTGGGCAATTCCCAAAGATGGCACGCCTGTGTCCCTGGGCCTGTTGCCGGAGGACGGCAAGGGCATCATCGGCCTGAACCCGCGTCAGCAGGAAACCATCAGCAAGCCGGTGGAGTTGATGGTCAGTTCGGAGACCAAGGGTGGTTCCATCAGCAAACAACCCACAGGCCCGACCGTCTACCAGGGCGCACTGGCCTCACGCTGATCCCCAAACACCACAACACCCATGTGGGAGGGGGCTTGCCCCCGATAGCGGTGGATCAGTCGTACATCGATTGACTGACACACTGCCATCGGGAGCAAGCCCCCTCCCACAATGAAAAGGGCGACCCCATGGGTCGCCCTTTTTAATTGCCGAACGCTTTACGCCGCACTGAACAGCTTATGCGGATCAATCACAAACTTCTTCGGCACGCCCGCATCGAACTCGCCATAACCGCGTGGCGCGTCATCCAGGCTGATGACCTGCACGCCGACGATCTCGGCAATGTTGATACGGTCCCACATGATCGCCTGCATCAGTTGGCGGTTGTACTTCATCACCGGCGTCTGCCCGGTGTGGAAGCTGTGGGATTTGGCCCAGCCCAAACCAAAGCGAATGCTCAAGCTGCCCATTTTTGCAGCGGCATCGACGGCACCCGGATCTTCAGTGACGTAGAGGCCGGGGATACCGATCTTGCCGGCCACGCGCACCACGCCCATCAGCGAGTTGAGCACGGTGGCCGGGGCTTCGGCCTTGACGCCGTCGTGGCCGTGGCCGCGTGCTTCAAAGCCGACGGCATCGACGGCGCAGTCCACTTCAGGCTCGCCGAGCAACGCGGCAATCTGTTCGTGCAATGGCGTGTCGGTAGACAGGTCGGCGATCTCGAAACCCTGGGCCTTGGCGTGGGCCAGGCGGATCGGGTTGACGTCGCCGATAATCACCACTGCAGCGCCCAATAGACGTGCTGACGCCGCAGCGGCCAGGCCGACCGGGCCGGCACCGGCGATGTAGACCGTGCTGCCCGGGCCGACGCCGGCAGTGACGGCGCCATGGTAACCGGTGGGCAGGATGTCGGAGAGGCAAGTCAGGTCACGGATTTTCTCCATGGCCTTGTCGCGGTCCGGCAGTTTCAACAGGTTGAAGTCGGCGTAAGGCACCAGCGCATATTCGGCCTGGCCGCCCGTCCAGTCGCCCATGTCGACATAGCCGTAGGCACCGCCCGGGCGCGCCGGATTGACACTCAAGCACACGCCGGTGTGCATTTCCTTGCAGGAGCGGCAGCGACCGCAGGCCACGTTGAAGGGGACGGAGACCAGGTCGCCGATCTTCAGGTTCTCGACGTCGCTGCCCTTCTCGATCACTTCGCCAGTGATTTCATGCCCCAGCACCAGGCCGGTCTGGGCAGTGGTGCGGCCGCGCACCATGTGTTGGTCGGAGCCGCAGATGTTGGTGGAAACCACGCGCAGGATGACGCCATGCTCGATCTTCCTGCCGCGCGGGTCCTGCATTTTGGGATAGTCGATTTTCTGTACTTCGACCTTGCCGTTGCCGAGATACACGACACCACGATTACCAGACATGCTTTCACCTCGCTGTTGTTTTTATGGAACTGCGTTGCCCGTTGAGTGGGCAGCGCGTTAAGTGCTTGGGTACAGATGCTGTTTCTTGTGTTGTGGGTGAGAGCCTCATCGGGGGCAAGCCCCCTCCCACAGGGGAATGCATTTCAAATGTGGGAGGGGCGGTGCGACGATTCGACTTGCTCCCGATTGGCGCCAGTCAGAGCACCACCGTCCTGTTGGCATTCAAAAACACACGCCTTTCGATGTGATACCCCACCGCCCGCGCCAACGTGAGCCCTTCGATATCCCGCCCCTTGGCAATCAGATCCTCGGGATAGTGGCTGTGGTCCACCACTTCCACACCCTGGGCGATGATCGGCCCTTCATCCAGATCGTTGTTGATGTAATGCGCCGTGGCGCCGACCAGTTTCACGCCCTTGTTGTACGCCTGGTGATACGGCTTGGCGCCCTTGAACCCCGGCAGCAACGAGTGATGAATGTTGATGGCCTTGCCGTCCAGCTTGCGGCACAGCTCCGGCGACAGCACTTGCATGTAGCGCGCAAGGATCACCAGTTCGGCGCCGGTGTCTTCCACCACTTGCCACACTTGACGCTCCTGGGACGGTTTGTCGTTGGGGTCGAGGGGGAAATGGTAGTAGGGAATTTGATGCCAGTCGGCCAAAGGTTTCAGATCGGGGTGGTTGGACACCACCGCGACCACGTCCATCGACAGCTGACCAATGCGCTGGCGGTACAACAAGTCGTTGAGGCAGTGATCGGCCTTGGAGACCATGATCACCACTTTTGGCCGGTAGTTCGGCGCCGTCAGCTCGAAGATCATGCCAAACGCTTCACCGCGCGTGGCCAGGCCATCGCGAAAACCCTGCTCGTCAAAGCCATCAGGCTGACGGAATTCCACCCGAATAAAAAAACGGCCCGAGAGGCGGTCATCGAACGAATGGTGCTCGGTGACATAGCAGCCCTGCTCGAACAGGTAGCGGGTGACCGCGTCCACCGTGCCGAGCACGCTGGGGCAGTCGGCGGTCAAAATCCATGTGTCGGGTGCGCGGCTCATAGCGGGTAACTCCTCAAACAACGCTATCTACTGTAGGAGCGAGCTTGCTCGCGAAGAACGCCAACGATGATGCGTGCATGCTGAATGAACGCGGCGTCTTTGAGTTTTTCGCGAGCAAGCTCGCTCCTACAGTGAAGGGGTGAGACAGCGCGAGCGCCATGTCAGGCTTGAACGCTCAGACCGAACTCGGCCGAGGCATCCTGCAGCCACAGCCACCAGTAATCCGAGAAACTGCGACGAATCAGCAGTTCCCAGGTGTCTTCAGCGGTATGCCGGATCACCAGTTGCGACTTGGCGAACACCGTGCCCACTGCCTTGCCCACCGGGAAGTTGTTGGGATGCACGTCGTAGCTGGTGGACTTCATCAGCACGTCGCGCACGTTCGGGCCGCTCAGCTCAAGAATCTGCTGGCCGCCGCTGACGTTGACGATCTGGATATGCAAATCAGCCAGGGCCGCGCGCAGGTTTTGTTCGGCGGCGAACTCTTCGCCGCTCGGGACAATGAGCAGCCATTCGTCCGGGCCGAGCCACTGCAGGCTCGTCTCACCCTTGAAGATCACGCTCAGGGCACCGGGCAGCTCGATGCCAAGGGCCTTGTGCACCCCGGCGGCGAACGCTGCATCGTGGCCATCGCCACGAATGGTGAGGTGGCCGAGGAGTTTCTTTTCACGCACGGTCACGCCGGCGTTCTTGCGGCCCTTGCCGACCAGGCTGGCGAGGTCGGCATGGTGCAGCGACGACTCGGCCTTGGCGCCGGTGGTGGGGCGTTGTTGGTAAACATTGGCTGCTGTCATAAAGCACCTGTTCTGAATTCTGTTGTGAGGCTGATGGCCTCATCGGGGGCAAGCCCCCTCCCACAGAGGAATGCATTTCAACATGTGGGAGGGGGCTTGCCCCCGATGCAGGCGACTCAAATGTTCTGCCGATCACCCTTGGGGTCAAAGAACACCGAGGACACAATCTCAGCCTCGATCACACTGCCATCCGCTTGCGGCGAGAACACCCGCTCGCCGATGCGCTTCAAACCACCTTTCACCACGCCCATGGCGAACGAATAACCCAGGGAGTTGTGCGCATAGCTTGAAGTCACGTGGCCGACCATTTTCATCGGAATCGTCTGCTTCGGATCGAACACCAACTGCGCGCCTTCCGGCAGCCACACATTCGGATCGATCGGCTTCAAGCCCACCAGTTGCTTGCGCTCTTCGCGCACGCAATCTTCACGGTTCATCCCACGCCAGCCGATCCACGAGAACGGTTTGGTACGGCCCACGCACCAGCCCATGTTCAGGTCGTCCGGGGTCATCGAGCCGTCGGTATCCTGGCCGACGATGATGAAGCCCTTCTCGGCACGCAGGACGTGCATGGTTTCGGTGCCGTACGGGGTCAGGTTGTACTTTTTGCCGGCCTCGACGATCTTTTCCAGCACGCCCATGGCGTAGTCGGCCTGCACGTTGACTTCATACGACAGCTCGCCGGTAAACGAGATACGGAACACCCGCGCCGGAACGCCGCCGACCAGGCCTTCCTTCCAGGTCATGAACGGGAAGCCGTCCTTGTCCAGGTCGATATCAGTCACTTCCGCCAGCAGCTTGCGGCTGTTGGGGCCGGACAGGGTCATGGTCGCCCAATGGTCGGTGACCGAGGTGAAATACACCTTGAGGTCCGGCCATTCGGTCTGCTGGTAGATTTCCAGCCACTGCAGTACGCGGGCGGCGCCGCCGGTGGTGGTGGTCATCAGGAAGTGGTTGTCGGCCAGACAGGCAGTCACGCCGTCATCGAAGACCATGCCGTCTTCCTTGCACATCAGGCCGTAGCGCGCCTTGCCCACGTCCAGCTTGGTCCAGGCGTTGCTGTAGATGCGGTTGAGGAACTCGCGGGCGTCCGGGCCCTGGATATCGATTTTGCCGAGGGTGGACGCATCCAGCAGGCCGACGCTGTCGCGCACGGCCAGGCATTCGCGCTTCACGGCGGCGTGCAGGTCTTCACCGTTGCGTGGGAAATACCACGGGCGTTTCCACTGGCCGACGTCCTCGAATTCGGCGCCGTTCTTCACGTGCCAGGCTTGCAGCGCGGTGTAGCGTACCGGTTCGAAAATGTGCCCACAGTGACGGCCCGCTATCGCACCGAAAGTCACCGGCGTGTAGTTGGGGCGGAACATGGTGGTGCCCATCTGCGGGATGGTCACGTTCAGCGAACGGGCGGCGATGGCCAAACCGTTGACGTTACCCAGCTTGCCCTGGTCGGTGCCGAAGCCCAATGCGGTGTAGCGCTTGACGTGCTCGACCGACTCGAAACCTTCGCGGGTCGCCAGTTCGATGGCGGCGGCGGTGACGTCGTTCTGCAGGTCGACGAATTGCTTCGGCGCCCGAGCAGTGGCTTTTTCGTGGGGCACCTGGAACAGCGCCAGGGTCGGTTCTTCAAGGCGGCTCAAGGCTTTAGGCAGCACGCCTTCAACCGGGGCGAAACCGGCTTCGCTGGCCGCGCGCACGCCGCCTTCAAAGCCGTCGGCCAGGGAATCACCGAGGCCGTAGACGCCATTGATACCGCCGACGCACACGCGTTTTTGCGGCGCTTCGCCCGGCACAAAACCGAGGATATCTTCACGCCAGGTCGGCTTGCCGCCCAGGTGCGAAGCCAGGTGCACCACCGGGCTGTAGCCGCCGGAGCTGGCAACGAGGTCGCAGTCCAGCCACTCGCCGGGGCTGGTGACTTTATGGGCTTTAACATCGATCGCAGCCACTCGCGCAGCGCTCACGCGCTTGGTGCCACGGGCTTCGACCACGGCGCTGCCGGTGAGGATACGAATGCCCTTGGCGCGAGCCTCTTCAACCAGGGCACCGCGTGGGTTGTGGCGCACATCAGCCACCGCAACCACTTGCAGACCCGCGTCGAGCCAGTCCAGTGCAACGCGGTAGGCGTGATCGTTGTTGGTCGACAGCACCAGTTTCTTGCCCGGTGCCACGCCGTAGCGACGCACGTAGGTAGAGACCGCACCGGCCAGCATGTTGCCCGGCACGTCGTTGTTGCCGTACACCAGCGGGCGCTCGCACGCACCGGTCGCCAGCACCACACGCTTGGCACGCACACGGTGGATACGCTGGCGCACCACGCCAATCGGCGCGCGGTCGCCAAGGTGGTCGGTGAGGCGCTCGTGAATGGTCAGGAAGTTATGGTCGTGGTAGCCGTTGACGGTGGCGCGGGGCAGCAGCACCACGTCCGGCAGGGCCTTGAGTTCAGCGATGACGCTGGCAACCCATTCGGTGGCAGGCTTGCCGTCCAGGCTTTCGCGGGAATCGAGCAGCGAACCCCCGAACTCTTCCTGCTCATCGGCGATGATCACCCGCGCACCGCTGCGCGCAGCCGCCAGTGCTGCGGCGAGACCGGCAGGGCCTGCGCCGACCACCAGTACGTCGCAGTGACGGTTGAAGTTGTCGTAGGTGTCCGGGTCGTTCTCGGTCGGCGAGCGGCCAAGACCGGCTGCCTTGCGGATGTACTTCTCGTAGGTCATCCAGAACGATTGCGGGTACATGAAGGTTTTGTAGTAAAAGCCCGGCGGCATCAGCTTGCCGCCGACCTTGCCAAGAATGCCCATCATGTCGTTGTTGACGCTCGGCCAGCCGTTGGTGCTGGTGGCGACCAAACCCTGGTACAGCGCCTGTTGCGTGGCGCGCACGTTGGGAATCTGGGTGGCTTCGGTGGCGCCGATCTGCAGCACCGCGTTCGGCTCTTCGGCGCCGGCGGCAAAGATGCCGCGCGGGCGCGAGTATTTGAAGCTGCGGCCGATGATGTCGACGCCGTTGGCCAGCAGGGCAGCGGCCAGGGTGTCACCTTCAAAGCCTTTGTAGCTCTGGCCGTTGAACGTGAAGGTCAGGACTTTATTGCGGTCGATCCGGCCACCGTTGGACAGGCGATTGATCTGGCTCATACCTTCTCTCCAGAGGCCTTGGCGGTGAACTGAGGCTTCTCACCGATCTTGTAGGTTTCAAGAATTTCGTAGGTCACAGTGTCGCGGGTGGCGTTGAAATACTGGCGGCAACCGGCGGCGTGAATCCACAGTTCGTGGTGCAGGCCACGGGGGTTGTCGCGAAAGAACATGTAGTCGCCCCACTCGGCGTCGGTGCAGGCATTCGGGTCCAGCGGGCGCGGGATGTGCGCTTGGCCGGACGCGTGGAATTCCTCTTCGGAGCGCAGTTCGCCACAGTGAGGACAGAAGATATGCAACATGAGGTGGTTCTCCTGTTAGTGGGCGACGGCCGCAGCGCCGTGTTCGTCGATCAGCGCACCGTTGTGGAAACGGTCGATGGAGAAAGGTGCGGCCAGCGGGTGCATTTCACCCTTGGCCAGGCTCGCGGCAAACACG
The DNA here is from genome assembly GCF_900004915.1 of Pseudomonas sp. 31 R 17. NCBI lineage: Bacteria > Pseudomonadati > Pseudomonadota > Gammaproteobacteria > Pseudomonadales > Pseudomonadaceae > Pseudomonas > Pseudomonas sp. 31 R 17. The sequence goes on along the minus strand of NZ_CVTN01000062.1, from coordinate 161,918 downwards.
TTGCCTGAGCCCGGCGTGGCCTTGAAGCCACCGGTGCCCCACCCGCAGTTGAAGAACATGTTCGGTACCGGGGTCTTGGAGATGATCGGGCACGCGTCCGGCGTGGTGTCGACGATGCCGCCCCACTGGCGGTTCATGCGCACCCGCGACAGCACCGGGAACATCTCGACGATGGCCTGGATGGTGTGTTCGATCACCGGGTACGAGCCGCGCTGGCCGTAGCCGTTGTAGCCGTCGATACCGGCGCCGATCACCAGGTCGCCCTTGTCGGACTGGCTGATGTAACCGTGCACGGCGTTGGACATGATCACGCTGTCGATAATCGGCTTGATCGGCTCCGATACCAGGGCTTGCAGTGGATGGGATTCGATCGGCAGGCGGAAACCGGCCAGCGAGGCCATGTGCCCGGAGTTACCGGCCGTCACCACACCGACGCGCTTGGCGCCGATAAAGCCCTTGTTGGTTTCCACGCCGATGCACACGCCGTTTTCCTTGCGGAAACCGATCACTTCGGTCTGCTGGATCAAGTCCACGCCGAGTGCGTCAGCGGCGCGGGCAAAGCCCCAGGCCACGGCATCGTGACGGGCCACGCCGCCACGCCGTTGCACAGTGGCGCCGAGCACCGGGTAGCGGGTGTTCTTCGAGCAGTCCAGGTACGGAATCTCGTCGGCCACTTGCTTGGCATTGAGCAGTTCGCCGTCCACGCCGTTGAGGCGGTTGGCGCTGACGCGGCGCTCGGAGTCACGGATGTCCTGCAGGGTGTGGCACAGGTTGTACACGCCACGCTGGGAGAACATCACGTTGTAGTTCAGGTCTTGAGAAAGGCCTTCCCAGAGTTTCATCGCGTGTTCGTACAGGTGCGCCGACTCGTCCCACAGGTAGTTGGAACGCACGATGGTGGTGTTGCGCGCGGTGTTGCCGCCGCCCAGCCAACCTTTTTCGACCACGGCCACATTGGTGATGCCGTGCTCTTTAGCCAGGTAGTAGGCGGTCGCCAGACCATGCCCGCCGCCGCCGACGATGACCACGTCGTAGACCTTTTTCGGGGTCGGCGTGCGCCACATCTTCTGCCAGTTTTCGTGATGGCTGAGGGAGTGCTTGAAGAGGCCGAAGCCTGAGTAGCGTTGCATAGTCATTACTCCAAAACCGCGCTCAGCGATAAACCGGGAAATCAGCGCACAGGGCAGACACGTGCTTGGCCACGTTGGCCTCGACATCGGCATCGCCGAGATTGTCGAGGATGTCGCAGATCCAGCCGGCCAGTTCGATGCACTGCGGCACCTTGAAACCACGGGTGGTCACCGCCGGGGTGCCGATACGCAGGCCCGAGGTCACGAATGGCGACTGCGGGTCATTGGGCACGGCGTTCTTGTTGACGGTAATGTGGGCGCGACCGAGGGCGGCGTCCGCCTCTTTGCCGGTGAGGCCCTGACGGATCAGGCTGACCAGGAACAAATGGTTATCGGTGCCGCCGGAGACCACGTCGTAGCCGCGCTTGATGAACACCTCGGCCATCGCCTGGGCGTTGTCGATCACCTGCTGCTGATACGCCTTGAAGCCGGGCTCCAGCGCTTCCTTGAAGCACACCGCCTTGCCGGCGATCACATGCATCAGCGGGCCGCCCTGGGCGCCGGGGAATACGGCAGCGTTGAGCTTTTTCTCGATGGCTTCGTTGGCCCTGGCCAGGATCAGGCCGCCACGCGGACCGCGCAGGGTCTTGTGGGTGGTGGTGGTGACCACGTCGGCGTAGGGCAGCGGGTCCGGGTACAGACCGGCGGCAACCAGGCCGGCGACGTGGGCCATGTCGACGAACAACAGCGCGCCCACCTTGTCGGCAATCTGACGGAAACGTGGGAAATCCAGGGTCTTGGAGTAGGCGGAGAAACCGGCCACGACCATCTTCGGCTGGTGCTCCACGGCCAGGCGCTCGACTTCGTCGTAGTCGATCAGGCCGGTGTCGGTGTTGATGCCGTATTGCACCGCGTTGTACAGCTTGCCCGAGGACGACACTTTGGCGCCGTGAGTCAGGTGGCCGCCGTGGGCCAGGCTCATGCCCAGGATCGTGTCGCCGGCATTGATCAGCGCCAGGTACACCGCGCTGTTGGCGGACGAACCGGAGTGCGGCTGCACGTTGGCGTAATCGGCACCGAACAGCTGCTTGGCGCGCTCGATGGCCAGGGCCTCGACCTTGTCCACATGCTCGCAGCCACCGTAGTAGCGCTTGCCTGGGTAGCCTTCGGCGTATTTGTTGGTGAGGCCGCTGCCTTGCGCTTGCATCACACGTTTGCTGGTGTAGTTCTCCGACGCGATCAGCTCGATATGGTCTTCCTGACGCTGCTCCTCGGCATTCATCGCCGCCAGCAGTGCGTCGTCATATCCCTGGATCTGGTCTTGTTTGCTGAACATCGCGTCTCTCCCAGCCTTTCGTATTGTTGAGGCCCTCGCAGGGCCCTTTGATGCGATGGTAGGGCTGGCGCGTGCGGGCCAAATGCCTGCGCACGCCACGCAAAGGTGCGTTTACGACATTCCTTCAGAGACACAGAACAAATGTGGGAGGGGGCTTGCCCCCGATGGCGGTGGATCATCTCGTACATGCGGTGACTGACACTCCGCAATCGGGGGCAAGCCCCCTCCCACAGGGGTCAGGCGATGATCTTGCGGACGAGGAGCAGCAGGAGGAAGTGCATTGGATAAAGGGCATAGGCCCAACGGCGCATGGCCGGTGGTGAGACGTTTCTGGCGTGTCGCAATAAGACCAATCCTGCCAGCGGCGCAACCAGACACGTCGCCAACCCAAGCATCGCCACCAGGCTGCCGCTGTTGAGCAGAATCTGCCATTGATTGGCAGCGACGCAGACCAGACCCGGCAGCACGCTGAAATACCAGGGCCGGCGAAACACTAGCAGCATCGCCAGCGGCAGCACTGCACCAAAGAAACCGAACATCAGCTGCGTTGAAAACACGGCCGCTACTGTGACAGCGATCAGCGCCAATCCTCGATCAACCAACGTGTTCTGTTGCCATCCTCGGGCAACCAGCAAACCCAGCGCCAAGGTCGGCAACACGTTCAAGGTGTCGACGTCTTCGATGAACATCCGATACGGCACTTCGCTGATCACGCTGAACAGCAACAACCAACCCAAGTAGCGCCAGTGGCCGGTCACCGGGGCGTTTCGAGCCCGGTGCAAATTCGCCGCAATCGCCAGGCAAAACCATGGGAACGCCAGGCGCCCCGGCACATACAAGCCATCGAGGCTCAAGCCCACGTAGCGCAGGTGATCGAGCACCATGCTCAGCAGCGCCAGCCACTTGAGCAGGTCCAAAGCGCCATCTCGGACACGTCCGACAGGCAAGGTGTCAGTACCGTGCATAATTCCCCACCGACTTTGCATTTACAGTGCGTGCGCCCCCCTCCCAATCTTGGTTAAAGTGCGCACCAACATCGACCACAGGAATGGGCCATGACTGACAAGAGCCAACAATTCGCCAGCGACAACTATTCCGGCATCTGCCCGGAAGCCTGGGCCGCCATGGAACAAGCCAACCAGGGCCATCAGCGTGCCTACGGTGATGATGAGTGGACCCACCGCGCCGCCGACGGTTTCCGCAATCTGTTCGAAACCGACTGTGAAGTGTTCTTCGCCTTCAACGGCACCGCCGCCAACTCCCTGGCGCTGTCTTCGCTGTGCCAGAGCTACCATAGCGTGATTTGCTCGGAAACCGCCCACGTCGAGACCGATGAGTGCGGCGCGCCGGAGTTTTTCTCCAACGGCTCCAAGCTGCTCACTGCACGCACCGAAAACGGCAAGCTGACGCCGGAGTCGATCCGCGAAATCGCCCTCAAGCGCCAGGACATTCACTACCCGAAACCGCGCGTGGTCACCCTCACCCAGGCCACCGAAGTCGGCAGCGTCTACACCCCGCAAGAAATCCGCGCCATCAGCGCCACCTGCAAAGAGCTGGGCCTGAACCTGCACATGGACGGCGCGCGCTTCTCCAACGCCTGTGCGTTTCTGGGCTGCTCGCCCGCCGACCTGACCTGGAAGGCCGGTGTGGACGTGCTGTGCTTCGGCGGCACCAAGAACGGCATGGCCGTGGGCGAAGCTATCCTGTTCTTCAACCATAAGCTGGCCGAAGACTTCGACTACCGCTGCAAACAGGCCGGCCAGCTCGCGTCGAAAATGCGCTTCCTGTCCGCACCATGGGTGGGCCTGCTCGAAAACGACGCCTGGCTCAAGCATGCTCGCCACGCCAACCACTGCGCGCAATTGCTCAGCAGCCTGGTGGCGGACATCCCCGGCGTGGAATTGATGTTCCCGGTGCAAGCCAACGGCGTGTTCCTGCAACTCTCGGAGCCGGCTATCGCAGCCTTGACGGCCAAGGGCTGGCGCTTCTACACCTTCATCGGCAAAGGCGGCGCGCGCTTCATGTGTGCGTGGGATACCGAAGAAGAGCGTGTAAGAGAATTGGCAGCCGACATCAGGGAAGTGATGAACGCTTGAAGTAGAAATCAGAACGGTGCGTGCTGGCCGATTGCCGAGTCTGTTTTTTGATATTTCTGACAGCAGCGCACTCGAATTTCATTGTCTAGCCTCTTGGAACCCGCAAGGAAAACGCAGCGATAACTGCCACCTTCCGGGTTTATTGCCTGCCGAATAATCGGCTGCAAATCCAATGGAGAGCTCAATCATGGAATATCAAAGCAACGTCAACACCCTGGTGCAAGGCGACAACACCATCAGCACCACCGTTATCGACTGGGATGAGTTCAGGAAATACGCAAAGGTCGGCGATACCATCCGCGAGCCATCGAGGACGCTGAGGATCTACGACAAAGTCTATGAACTGACAGCCTCAGGCCAGCACTTCGTCGTACACATCTACGCCCAGTAATCCTGCTAACGCCTAGGGCCCGCGCCGGAGACTCATGACCTCCGACGCGGTACTGACCATCGCTTACCTACAATGCCTTCGGCTGGAGCGCCGTCCAATCGTCAATGGGGCCACGGTTATTGATAAAGGTGCCTCCACCGAACTTCACCGCCAGCTTGTTAACCGCGTTCAGCGCAGTGGTCACCGCGCCTTCCGCCCATCCGCCGGTAAAGGACACATCATCCCCTGCAAGAATGAACCCATCGGGATTCTCGCTATGCACACCGTTCATGAACTGTGAAAACAACAGGCGCTGGTATTCGTACTGCCCCGGCAGGTTCATCTTGAAAGCACATAGAAAAAACGGCTGCTCTTCCCAGTTGATTTCGACAAATGGATCGGTCATGCCGAACTCTGCGGCAAGGTCCAACTGATGATGGGCATACACTGAATCCAGCAAGGTCGAACATACCGCCACATGGGACGGCAACGGCGCGATGCGATCACCCAGGAACTTGAGACTGTCGTCATTCCAGGTGTAAGACAAAAACATTCCGCTGCCCCTGTAGGCACCGTGACTCGCAGCGTAGTCCAGCAGGTAGGTGCCTCGGGTAATACGGTCCGATAACGTCACACTCATCCGGTATTGTTGGTCCACACCCACATCGTTCCAGAAGGGCCTCTTGGTCTGGGCAAAGATTTTGGCCGACTGCATGTAATGGGTGTACATCACCGCTTCCCATTCTTTAGCAGACAGCAGGCCATTCATGAGGTTGAAGCGTTCGGCACCATCCATATAGCGGAACTTGTCCAGAATCCGTTTGTGGGGTGTATAGACCACGGCAGGGAAAGTGTATTGGTGGCTGCTTCCCAGGTTGTGATCAAAGATCCACACGTCGAACTGGCCGTCCGAGCGCCGCATGATCTGTCGCACCTCCTGCTTGAAAATCTGGGGAATGACCTGGGTGCTCAGGCTCTCGACGGTGGTACCTGCAGACCAGTGGGCCATGCTGTCGCCCATCGCATCAGGGCTACGCCCCCACAGCCGGCGAGGCAGCTCGCTGGAACCGTCGTACATCAATTTATGGTTGGTATCCAGGCCGGTGTACAGCACTCGCAGCACCTCAAGAAAGCAGTTCGGATAGTCGGTATTCCACCCACCCGTACCAAAACCGATCTGGCCAAACAGATCAATGTCTTCGCGGCTCCAGCCAGCCTGCTCGACCATGGCAGCAAAAAAACTGAGATTGTCCCACCCTGCGTCAATAATCGCGTTCCACAGTGTCTTGATTTTCGCCTGATCAATGCTGCCCTCGGACATTGCAGCTTCCATCTCACTGAACTTGATTGGGTCCTGCTCCAGGAAAACGTCGAACAACTTACGCTCAATTTCGGCATATTCCTCGGGCAAGTTATCACCTTCGTAATAGAGCTGGCGCTGCTGATAATCGACCACTGTGCTGGGGGTTGCGGGCGAACCGGGGTTAGGAAAGTCCGTCGAATTGGCACTCATGTCGACCTTGTCGAAATAGTGCATCAACGCCTTGCCGGAAACGGGAAAACGCATGGCGCCCATCTCGCAGATGACGCTGTTGGCTGCGTCTTCTGGATCGCCCGCCACATAGGAATAGAGTCGCCCGCCAATACGGTCGCCAGCCTCCACTACCACAGGGTGCAAGCCCATGCGCATGGCTTCATAAGCCGCGACAAGGCCGGCGACGCCCGCCCCAACGATCAATACCTTGCTACCGAGGGCACTAATGGAAACCTGCCCCAACGGCGTACCGTTGCTGGCAGCCTGATCAAGGAACTGGGCGTAATGAAAAGGGAAGTCTGGAACAAGTGCGGTGACATCGTTAGCCAGCAAGCGCAACGCGCCTTTAGTGCGGGAAGGAATAGCAGACATGTTGGGCATCCTTGGAGGGGAGAGGACGTCCACCTACTGCTTCACTGCGAAGGGCGACAACGACGAATTCAATTCATAGCGTAGAAGACCGTAGGAATTGTCTCTATATCACTTCGAAATAAAAAGGCACCCCATAAAACAAACCTCACCAGTGCAAGCTTTTGCGCAATCAGTTCAGAAATTCCTGAAGTGATTATTTACAAATACCGATTCAATTGTACTTTTGGTTGACAGACTCTTCGCCGATCACTCAATAAAAACAGACCGCGAAACCTATGAGCACATCCTGCGACCGAACGGCAGCCTCCAGCCCCGCACTGAAGATTGAAACCCGCTCCATCGACTACATACCGCGTCATGAACGCCACGGCAAAGTCTGGCACCAGGCACCTTTCTGGTTCACCGGCAACTTCGTACTGACGACCATGGTTACCGGGTTTACCGGTGCAGCCTTGGGCCTGAGCCTGGTGTATGCGCTTCTAGCGATTGTCATCGGTGTAGGCCTGGGCACCTTTGCCATGGCCTTCCACGCCAATCAAGGCCCTCGCATGGGCTTGCCGCAGATGGTCCAATCGCGGGCGCAGTTCGGCCTGCGGGGGGCGATAGTACCGTTCATCGCGGTGGTCTTCGTGTACATCGGTTTCAACGTCTTCAACGTGATTCTCGCAACAGATGCCATCAACACGGTGCTGCCTGGCGACCGCGCGCCGTGGTACGCCTTGATGATCATTCTGGCGGTGATCATTGCCGTGGTCGGCCACGACCTCCTGCACACCATACAACGCTGGCTGACGTACGTGATGATCAGTGTTTTTGCCGTGTTGACGGTGGCTGCATTAATGAGCCTGCAAGCCGACTCGGCAGTGGTCGACGCACACTTTTCCTGGTCGGCCTTCTTGATTCAACTGTCAGCCGCTGCGGGGTACCAGATCAGCTACTCCGTGTACGTTTCGGATTACTCGCGCTACCTGCCGCATACCACACCCGCGCGCAGCGTCGTTACCTGGACCTATCTGGGAGCCGCCGGCTCGGCGCTATGGCTGATGTCACTGGGGGCTTTCCTTGCATCGGCCCTGCCCTCCCCTGATGCTATCGCCAGCGTTCAGGCCGTGGGCAACCAAGTCATACCCGGCTTTGGTACCTTTACCGTATTGATCGCGGTACCAGCACTGGTGGGCATCATGGCGGTCAACTGCTATGGCGCCATGCTCACCGGAATCAGTGCCATCGATGGCTTCAGATCAATCAAGCCACGCCTCAAGAGTCGAATCATCGGTATCAGCCTGGTGGCCGCAGTGATTTTTGTGATCGCCCTGAGCATCCCGGAGAGTTACCTGCACAGCTTCAATAACTTCGTACTCTTGATGCTGTATTTCCTGGTGCCTTGGACGGCGGTCAACCTCGCAGACTTCTATGCTGTGCGAAAAGGGCGCTACGCAATCAGCGAACTGTTCAACCCTGCCGGCATCTACGGCCGCTGGTCAAGTGCAGGGCTCACTGCGTATTTCGTAGGCATCGCGGCGATGATCCCGTTCATGTCCCTGGGCTTTTACCAAGGGCCGGCAGCCGTGTGGCTGGGCGGGGCCGACATTGCATTCGTGGTGGGCCTTACCGTCTCGGCTACCACCTATTGCATCATGGCCCGCAGCATCGATCACACCCGCGAGGTCCGTGCCATCAAGGCCAGTGAACGCCTGTTAGAGGGAGAGTAGTCATGACATTGATAACGGTCGCGTGCCATCAACTGGCACCCCGCATTGGCGATCTTGCTTACAACCGGACGCTCAGCGAGGGGGCGATCCGTGGCGCAAGCGGCCTCGCAGCGCAAGTCATCGTTCTGCCGGAACTGATGCAAAGTGGCTACGCCTTCATGACCCGCGAGGAGGCGTATGCGGCCTCCGAAGCAGATGACGGTCCGACGCTGAGCCTATGGTGTGCGCTGGCCAATGAACTGGATATCATCATCGTCGCCGGCTTCTGTGAACGCCTGAGTGCTGGACGAGTAGCCAATAGCGTTGCGCTGATCCAACCCGAGGGCCGGCTGACGGTTTATCGAAAAGCCCACTTATGGAACCGGGAAAAGCTGATCTTCACGCCGGGCACCGAACCTCCTCCCGTCGTTGAAACCCGGGTCGGACGGATCGCAACGATGATTTGCTACGACCTGGAGTTGCCTGAGTGGGTCCGCCTTGCAGCCTTGGCTGGTGCCGACCTGCTATGCGCTCCAGTGAACTGGCCGGAGGGTCCACGCCCGGCCGGCGAGCGGCCGGGGGAAATTGTCCGAGTCCAAGCCAGCGCGGCAGTCAATCGCATGTTCATTGCCGCCTGCGACCGCTACGGCGCGGAGCGAGGCATCAATTGGGTAGGCGGCTCGACCATTGTCGATGCCGACGGTTACCCGTTGGCCGGGGCAGTCTCCCATCAGCAGGAACAGCGGCTCGTCGCTCAACTGCCTCTGGCCGAGGCCAGAGACAAGTTCATCAGCGAGCATAACCATGTTCACCATGATCGAAGGCCCGTTCTGTACTGACTAGAACTCGATGCGCACATCGCCCTTGGGCACACTGCAGCACGACAGGATGTAGCCTTCGGCTTCGTCTTCCTCGGTGATCCCGCCGTTGTGCTCCATCTCCACCTCCCCGCCCAGCTTCATCACCTTGCACGTGCCGCAGATGCCCATGCCGCACGCTTTCGGGATCAACAGCCCAAGCTTGGCCGCCGCCGCATGCACCGTTTCGCCCGGCGCCACGCGAATGCTTTTGCCGGATGCGATGAATTCCACCTGGTGCAGGTCCGCCAGGTCGACTTCCGGCGCATCCGCCGCTTGTTCGGCCTGCTCCACCGCGTCGGCCCGCGCTTCCGCCGGCGTCGCGCCAAAGGACTCTTCGTGATAGCGCGTCATGTCGAAACCGGCGGCTTCCAGCAGGCGCTTCACCGCGCTCATGTACGGCGTGGGGCCGCAGCAGAACACTTCGCGCTCCAGGAAGTCCGGCACCATCAGTTCCAGCATCTTGTGGTTCAAGTAGCCACGGTAGCCGGCCCAGGGCTCTCCAAGACCATGCTTTTCGCAGATCAGGTGCAGGCTGAAGTTGTCGATCCGCGACGCCATGTGTTCCAGCTCGCGGTGGTAGATGATGTCCTTGGGTGAACGGGCGCTGTGCACGAACGTCATGTCGACATTGGCGTTGGTGTCGTAGAACCAGCGTGCCATGGACATCACCGGCGTGATGCCGACGCCGCCGCTCAGGTACAGCACTTTGGGGCTCGGGAAGTCGATCGCATTGAACAGCCCGACCGGCCCGTGCACCGCCAGCTCCTGGCCTTCATGCAGCGTATCGTGCAACCAGTTGGAAACGCGGCCGCCCGGCACGCGCTTGATGGTCACCGAGAAGCTGTAGGGCACCGACGGCGAACTGGAAATGGTGTACGAGCGCATGATCGGCTGGCCTTCGATCTCCAGCTCCAGGGTGACGAATTGCCCCGGCTTGAAAAAGAACAGGATCGGCTGGTCGGCCATGAAACAGAAGGTGCGCACGTCCCAGGTTTCCTGGATGACTTTGACGCAACGGACAATGTGCCGACCATTGGCCCAGGTCTGGGTGGTTACCGGGTTCAGGAAATTATTGGACATGTTGTTCTCCACCGCCGAGGCTCGGCCTTATGGTGGCGATTCTGCGTAACGCGCGAATCGCCCATTTACCTATCTGCGACATTCACATACTTACCGCGACCAGCCCCCAACGACAGGGGCTTGCGCGTCGGGATCAGATTGGGCCATGTCGCCCATGGATAAGGTTCGACCCCACGCCGGGCCCACACTCGCTCCCAACAAAGATGCGTTCTTTACGCCTTGCTGCAAACCTGATCAGCCACTATTCGCCGGCCACACAGAATGGCCATGAGGACATACACGATGGACGTCACCGCAACCTTAAGCTTGGGCGATCCGCTGGAACCCGCACGCAAGGCCACCGCGCACATGCTGCAAGAGCGCGAACGCACCTATTCGCTGCCGCAGCCGTTTTACTCTGATGAGCGGCTGTTCGATATCGACATGCAGGAAATCTTCCAGAAAGAGTGGTTGATCGCCGGCATGACCTGCGAAATCCCCACCAAGGGCAACTACCTGACCCTGCAAGTGGGCAAGAACCCGATCATCGTGATCCGTGGCGCCGAAGGCGTGGTGCATGCGTTTCACAACGTGTGCCGTCACCGTGGTTCGCGCTTGTGCACCAGCGACAAGGGCAAGGTTGCCAAGCTCGTGTGCCACTACCACCAGTGGACCTACGAGCTGGACGGTCGCCTGTTGTTTGCCGGCACCGAGATGGGCGCCGACTTCGACATGAAGCAGTACGGCCTCAAACCGGTGAACGTGAAGACCGCCGGCGGCTACATCTTCATCAGCATGGCCGAGAACCCGCCGGCCATCGATGACTTCCTGTCGACCCTGAACCACTACATGGAACCCTACGACATGGAGAACACCAAGGTGGCGATCCAGACCACCTTGTTCGAGAAAGCCAACTGGAAGCTGGTGCTGGAAAACAACCGCGAGTGCTACCACTGCAACGCGTCGCACCCGGAACTGCTGAAAACCCTGCTGGAATGGGACGACGTCACCGACCCGCGCGCCGACCAGGCGTTCAAGGACCACGTCGCCGCTTCCGCCGCCGCCTGGGATGCCGAGAAGATTCCTTACGCCCACGCCAGCTTCGGCCTGCGTAACCGCATCGTGCGCATGCCGCTGCTCAAGGGCACCGTGTCGATGACCCTGGACGGCAAGCAGGGCTGCGCCAAGTTGATGGGCCGGATCAAAAATCCCGATCTGGGCTCGATGCGAATCCTGCACCTGCCCCACTCGTGGAACCACTGCATGGGCGACCACATCATCGTGTTCACCGTGTGGCCGATCAGCGCCCAGGAAACCATGGTCACCACCAAGTGGATCGTGCACAAGGACGCCGTGGAAGGCGTGGACTACGACGTGGAGCGCATGCGCCAGGTGTGGGACGCCACCAACGACCAGGATCGGCGCCTGGCCGAAGAGAACCAGCGCGGCATCAACTCCACCGCTTACCAGCCGGGGCCGTACTCCAAGACCTATGAATTCGGTGTGGTGAATTTTGTGGATTGGTACAGCGAGCGCATGCTCAACAACCTGGGGGCAGCGCCTGCGCCTTACCTCAAGGGCGTGGCCGCGCACGAGTAACTGACACACCGTGGATCAAATGTGGGAGGGGCTTGCCCCCGATTGCAGTGGTTCAGCCGGCAACTTCATGGGCTGATGCACCGCTATCGGGGGCAAGCCCCCTCCCACATTAAGAATCTGAGCTGTTCAAAATTTGAGCAACAATAGCCTAGCCCGCTGCGGCTGGGCGCTTCAGCGGTTACCCAACAACTTATCCACAAAGCCACCCACAGCAATTGTGGGCAACTGCCGGCCGCCTTCAAAATTAAACCAGGAAAAACCGTGACTTATTCATATTCATGGATTTAACACGCGCCTGATCGTTTTTTGATCAATCCATTGAAAGCCACGGGCTACATGCCCTGCAGCGGTACGCGAACACCTTATCCACAGAAGCACCAACAGACTTTGGGGGCAACTTTGCCCACACTGTGGAAAACCACCTCAAAGCTGCATATCCCGGGGGATTCAGGGGTGTTTAGAGAGGTAAACACGACAATTGATCATATTTTGATCGTATCGAGCAAAGCCTTTATCTATAAGGCCCCCAGCCGACAGCGAACATCTTATCCACAGAAGCGCCAACAGACTTTGGGGGCAAGTCTGTGCGTCGATACGGGAAAAACCTCAGGAAAAACCGCCAGTTAGGCTGGTTATTTTTCGTACAGAGGGCTGCAGGGCATGATGCACTGGGGGTGTAGACAACCGCGAACAGGTTATCCACAGGCGCATCAACAGCGATTGTGAGTAAACATTTGTAGGAGCGAGCTTGCTCGCGAAGAACCAGAGAGCGCCGCGTTAAAACCGGACACGCTGCGTTATCGTTAACGTTTTTCGCGAGCAAGCTCGCTCCTACAGCGGATCAGCGTACGACGCCTTCTTCTATGAGCAATTTGAGTATGGCCTGCGCGCCCTCTTCAGGACTCACGCCCTTGAGCACCTGCCCACCGCCCCCGCTGGCCTTGGCCGTTGCGGCCTTCATGCGATCAGCGCCGCTCTTGGCCTTGATCACCTTGAGGCGCTTGGGCCGTGGCTTGGCCGGTTGCAGCAGCGCGTCTGTGAATAACTCATCCTGTTCAATTTCGACGTCGTGGGCGGCAAGCTCGCCACGTTGCGCCGGGCCGTAGGCACTCTGGCGCGGCTTGGGGGCGGCGTTATCCACCGTCGCCAGAAACGGCAGGCGTACCTTCAGGCGCCGTCGCTGGCCGCGTGGCAACGCCTGCAGCACATGAGCCACACCGGCGTCGATGGACTCGACTTGAGCCAGCCCCACAATCAGCGGCCAACCCAGTTGCTCGGCCAACAGGAACGGCAGCATGCCCGAGCCCTCGCCAGTTTCCGCCTGGCTGCCGGTCAGCACCACCTGGGCGCCGGCGTCGCGCAGATAGTCGCTCAACACCGGCAACGCATCGGCACCGGCCGGCTGTTCCAGCACATGCAGTTGCGCCAATCCCATGCCCAGGTAGCTGCGCAAGGTCGGCTCGCTGATGTCGCCGGCGTGCAGCACCTGCAACTTATCCCCAGCCATTTGCAGGCCAAGCTCGACGGCACGCGCATCCTGTTCGGCACGGCGCGGGCGCCCGGAAGTGGGATGGGCGCCGATGGATACCAGGCTGATTACATTGGTTGTCATGGTCATGTCCCTAGGCTGCATCGCGCTTGGCGCCGTTGCGGTAGGCCTCGACCGCAGCGATCAAGGCGTGCAGAATCGCGGCGCTTTCGCCGATCACCGACAGGTCGGCACGCTTGATCATGTCGCAGCCGGGGTCGAGGTTGATCGCCACCACCTTGTCGCAGGCACCGATGCCTTGCAGGTGCTGGATCGCCCCGGAAATACCCACGGCCACGTACACCCGCGCCGTGACCCAGGTGCCGCTGGCGCCGACCTGGCGATCACGCGCCATGAAGCCATCGTCCACCGCGACCCGTGAAGCGCCTTCGGTGGCGCCCAGGGCGGCGGCGGTCTGGTGGAACAGCGTCCAATCCTTCACGCCGTTACCGCCGGAGAAAATGAATTCGGCTTCGGCCATCGGAATCGCCGCCGGGTCCACTGCCACCGCGCCAAGGTCTTCGATACGCGGCAGGCTGCGTGCCAGGGTTGTGGATAACTCCACGGGCAACACTTCATGGCGCGTCTCGCTGACCGGATCGGCGCATTCGACGGCGGCGAGAATCAGGCGCGGCAGCGGCCGCGCCAAATCTTCCTGGCCCGCTCCGGCGCGACCGATACACGACTCGCCCTTGATCTGCCACACCCGCGTAGCCGGGCGTTCCTTGAGGCTGGCGGCGAAACGGCGGCCCAGTTCACCGCCACCGCTGCGGCTGTCGGGCAGCAACCAGTGACGCGGGTTGAACTGGTTATCCACAGCCCGCAGACCCTGGACGCGTTGCTCCGGTGAATAACCGTCGAATTCATGACCGTCCAGCACCAGCAGGCGGTCTACGCCGGCGGTGGCAAATGCATTTTCCTTGTGTTCACCAAACACCACCGCCAGTACCGCGCCGTCACTGCCGGCCAGTTGTCGGGCCAGGCCCAGCACATCGCGGTCGTGGCTGCTCAAGCGGCCGCCGACCATATCCGGCACCACGTTGATGTAGAACGCCGGCGCCGCAACCTGATGCAGCGGCAGTTGCACTTGCACCGCCGCCGTACGCTTGGCTGCACCGCCCTGTTGCGCGCCGCTGCGGTCAATGCGCTTGATGCCGTTGGGGCCGATAAACCCCACACCGTGCACATTCTTGCGGATGACGCCGTTAGGCCCCATCCAGCTCTGTTGCACCGGCTGCATCGCCGCATGCAGCGGGTGCAGGCGATTGCGGGCGATCCATTCGGCCCGTGGGTCGCGGCGGATAATGTCGCTCATCAGTGCACCTCCGCAGGTTCACGTTTGGGGGGCGCCTTCGCAGGCGCAGCGTCTTCAAGCAGCGCGTCGGCCACCAGTTCGGCGATGTCCTTGATCAGCGGGCGCGGTTCGACCACGCCTTCGAGCATTGCGGTGCACTGCGGGCAACCCACGGCCACCAGCTCGGCGCCGGTTTCGCGGATGTCGTCCATGCGCATATCCGGGATACGCTGCTTGCCGGGAATGTCCGTGATCGGTGCTCCGCCGCCGCCGCCGCAGCAGCGCGAACGGAAGCCCGAACGTTGCATTTCCTTGACCTCGATACCCAGCGCGCGCAGCACTTGGCGCGGCGCCTCGTATTCACCGTTGTAGCGGCCCAGGTAACACGGGTCGTGGTAGGTCACGCTGGTGCCTTTGTGCTGGCCCAGGTTCAGCGCGCCGTCGCCGATCAACTCGGCCATGAAGGTGCTGTGGTGCTGCACGAGGTAGTTGCCGTTGAAGGCGCCGTACTCGTTTTTCAGCACGTGGAAACTGTGCGGGTCGCAGGTGACGATGCGTTTGAAACTGTACCTGGCCAGGGTCTGGATATTGCGCGAGGCGAGCAGTTGGAACGTCGCTTCATCGCCCAGGCGCCGCGCCACATCGCCGCTGTCGCGCTCTTCAAGACCGAGTACCGCGAAGTCCACACCGGCGGCCTTGAGCACCTTGACGAACGCGCGCAGGGTGCGCTGGTTACGCATGTCGAAGGCACCGTCACCGACCCAGAACAGCACGTCGCAGCTGCTCTTGTCGCTGAGCAGCGGCAGGTTCAGGTCCGCCGCCCAGTTCAGGCGACCGCCGGGGGCGAAGCCGCCGGGGTTGTCGGTGGCGATCAGGTTTTCCAGGACTTCGGCGCCCTTGTTCGGCGTGGCGCCCTTTTCCAGGGTGAGGTAGCGACGCATGTCGACGATGGCGTCGACGTGCTCGATCATCATCGGGCACTCTTCCACACAGGCGCGGCAGGTGGTGCACGACCACAGGGTCTCGGCGTCCACCAGGCCGTTGACGATCGGCTGATGCGGATTTCCGGCGTGTTCACCAATCGGTTTGCCCGGGTACGGGCTGCCGGCGAACTTGGCATCGGTGCCACCGGCCAGGCCGACCACCATGTCCTGGATGAGTTTTTTCGGATTCAACGGCTGGCCGGCCGCGAACGCCGGGCACGCCGCTTCGCACTTGCCGCACTGCACACAGGCGTCGAAGCCGAGCAATTGGTTCCAGGTAAAATCCCTGGGTTTTTCCACGCCCAGTGGCGCGGTCTTGTCGCTCAGATCCAGCGGTTTCAAACCGGTGGAACGGCCGCCACCAAAGCGTTCGGCGCGGCGGTGCCAGGCCAGGTGCAGGGCGCCGGCGAAAGCATGTTTCATCGGCCCGCCCCAGGTCATGCCGAAGAACATTTCGGACACGCCCCACAGCACGCCCACGCCGAGCAGCGCAGCGAGCAGCCAGCCGCCAAAGTCAGCGGGCAGAATGCCGGCCACCGGCAAGGTCACCAGGAAAAAGCTCACCGAGAACGCCATCAGGCTTTTCGGCAGGCGCATCCACGGGCCTTTGGACAGGCGGGCAGGCGGATTGCGGCGGCGCAGGTACATGAAGATGGCGCCGACAAACATCAAGGTCGAGGCCAGCAGCAAGGCGTAACCGAGGATACGGTTTTGCAGGCCGAACCCATGCACCAGGATCGCCAGCAACGCCGACAGCACAAAACCCAGCGCCGTGGCGACGTGGGTATTGGCGATGTATTTGTCGCGGGCGACCACGTGGTGCAGGTCGACCATGTAGCGCTTGGGCATGGCCAGCAGGCCGCCGAGCAGGTCGACCTTGGAGGCGCGGCCACGGCGCCACATGTTTGCCCGGCGCAAGGCACCGAGGACCGCGAGGCCCAGGGCGGCAAACAGGAGAATAGGCAGCAAGGTGTTCAACATGGTGAAGCTCCCAAAGACCACACAGGCCTACTGTGAAACTGGCCTTGAATGTGGGAGGGGCTTGCCCCCGATGGCGGAGTGTCAGTTGATACAGCTGTCGCTGAACCACCGCTATCGGGGGCAAGCCCCCTCCCGCATTTGACCGCGTTCACCTCATCAAAAGTCTTTGCACAGGCGCAGGGCGTCGTAGATCGCAGCGTGGGTATTACGCTGGGCCACACAGTCACCGATGCGGAACAGCAAGTACCCCTCACCCGTCTCGCTCAGGCACGGCTGCGGCTTGATCGCGAACAGGGCTTCGACGTCCATCTGGCCCTTGTTGCGCGAGCCTGGCTTGAGGGCGTAGTAAATTTCCTCGTCCGGGCGCACGCCGTTTTCGATCACCACCTGGTCCACCACCCGCTCCTCCTGGGCCCCGGTGTATTCGTTCTCCAGCACCGCCACCAGTTTGTCGCCTTCGCGGTAGACCTTTTCCAGCATCATGTCGCCGGTCATGATCACTTCCTTGGGGTACATGCTGCGGTAGTAAGTCGGGAACGACGTACCGCCGATGGCCACGCCCGGCTTGATATCGTCGGTGACGATCTCGACCTGGCAGCCTTTGTCCGCAAGGAAGTCCGCCACCGACATGCCGGTGAATTCGCAGATGGTGTCGTACACCAGTACGTTCTTGCCGGGTGCGACTTTGCCGTCGAGCACGTCCCAACTGCTCACCACCAACCCTTCGGCAGCGCCCCAGTGTTCGTTCTGCTCGATGAACGGATGCCCACCGACGGCCAGCACCACCACGTCCGGGCGCAGGTCGAGGATGGTGTCGGCATCCGCCGCCACGCCCAGGCGAAGGTCGACTTTCAAGCGTGCCAGCTCCAACTGATACCAGCGCGTGATGCCGGCAATCTGGTCACGCTGCGGCGCTTTCGATGCCGTGGTGATCTGCCCGCCGATAAACTCTTTCTTCTCCAGCAGGGTTACGTCGTGGCCACGTTCGGCGGCGACACGTGCAGCCTCCATACCGGCAGGACCTGCGCCCACCACGACCACCTTGCGCTTGGGCCCGGTGGACTTCTCGATGATATGCGGCACGCCCATGTATTCACGGGAGGTCGCGGCGTTCTGGATGCACAGCACGTCCAGGCCCTGGTACTGGCGGTCGATGCAATAGTTGGCGCCGACGCACTGTTTGATCTGGTCGATCTGGCCCATCTTGATCTTGGCGATCAGGTGCGGGTCGGCGATGTGCGCACGGGTCATGCCGACCATGTCCACATAGCCGCCTTCGAGGATGCGCGTGGCCTGGTTCGGGTCCTTGATGTTCTGCGCATGCAGCACCGGAACCTTGACCACTTCCTTGATACCGGCCGCCAGGTGCAGGAACGGCTCCGGCGGGTAACTCATGTTCGGGATCACGTTGGCCAGGGTGTTGTGGGTATCGCACCCCGAGCCCACCACGCCGATGAAGTCGAGCATGCCGGTGTCGTCGTAATACTTGGCGATCTGCTTCATGTCTTCGTGGGACAAGCCGTCCGGGTGGAACTCGTCACCGCACAGGCGTATGCCCACACAGAAGTCGTCACCCACTTCGGCACGTACGGCCTTGAGCACTTCCAGGCCGAACTTCATGCGGCCTTCGAAGCTGCCGCCCCATTCGTCGGTGCGCTTGTTGACCCGCGGACTCCAGAACTGGTCGATCATGTGCTGGTGCACGGCGGACAGTTCCACCCCGTCCAGGCCACCGGCCTTGGCCCGGCGTGCAGCCTGGGCGTAGTTGCCGATCACGCGCCAGATTTCTTCCGGTTCGATGGTCTTGCAGGTAGCGCGGTGCACCGGCTCACGTACGCCGGACGGCGACATCAGGGTCGGCCAGTTGAAGCCGTCCCAACGCGAACGACGGCCCATGTGGGTAATCTGGATCATGATCTTGGCGCCATGCTTGTGCATGGCGTCGGCCAGGTTCTGGAAGTGCGGGATGATGCGGTCGGAGGACAGGTTCACCGAACTCCACCATTCCTGAGGGCTGTCGATGGCCACCACCGACGAGCCGCCGCAGATCGCCAGGCCGATACCGCCCTTGGCTTTCTCTTCGTAATACTTCACATAGCGGTCGGTGGTCATGCCGCCGTCGGTGGCATACACCTCGGCGTGGGCGGTACTGAGCACGCGGTTGCGGATGGTCAGTTTGCCGATCTGGATCGGCGCAAACATTGCTTCGAAAGCCATGGCACGGTCCTCGGCTTACAACGGTTTTACGGTGAACAGGCCATCATCGTGGCCCTCTTCGGAGCCTCCGTAGACTTGTTCGGCCACAGTGCGGATTTTGCTGCCGCGCGCTTGCAGGATCTGGTCCATGGCGCCGGCAAACCAGCCGGTGAACATGTAGTCCACTTTGCGCCCGACCTTGCCGTACACGTAGACGAACGCCGAGTGCTCAAGCTTGACGCTGGCGGTGCCTTTATCCAGGTCGATGTCCTGGATCTTGAACAGGCCCCAGCCGCGTTGCGACAGGCGCTTCATGTAATGCTCGAACACCGCGACGCCTTCCAGGCCGTGGCATTCGGCTTCTTTTTCACACCAGTGCCAGGCGGATTTGTAGCCGGCCTTGTAAAGGATTTCGGCGTAGGCGTCGGCGCCCAGTACTTCTTCGATACCCATGTGGTTGTTGACGAAGAAATGGCGCGGCACGTACAGCATCGGCAGGGCGTCGGAGGTCCAGACACCGGTTTCGCTGTCGACTTCGATTGGCAATTGCGGGGCGATCTTGGCCATGGAAACTTAACTCCAGAAAAATTCGTGGTGGTGTTGCCGATAGGTGTCTGGCTTATTCGCCCCAGACGTCCTTCAAGACGTTGACCCAGTTCTCGCCCATGATCTTGCGTACCACGCGCTCGGGGTGGCCGCGCTTGAGCAGGGTCTCGGTCAGGTTGGGGAACTCGCCCACGGTGCGGATGCCCAGCGGGTTGATGATCTTGCCGAAGCTGGTCAGGCGACGGGCATAGCCCTTGTCATGGGTCAGCATTTCAAAGAAATCCTGGCCATGGCCCTGGGTGAAGTCGGTGCCGATACCGATGGCGTCTTCGCCAACGATATTCATGGTGTATTCGATGGCTTCGGCGTAGTCGTCGATGGTCGAATCGATGCCCTTGGCCAGGAACGGCGCGAACATGGTCACGCCGACAAAACCACCGTGGTCGGCGATGAACTTGAGTTCTTCATCGGACTTGTTGCGCGGGTGTTCTTTAAGCCCGGACGGCAGGCAGTGGGAGTAGCACACCGGCTTTTTCGATTCGAGGATGACCTCTTCGCTGGTCTTGGAACCGACGTGGGACAGGTCGCACATGATGCCGACACGGTTCATCTCGCCGACAATCTCACGCCCGAAACCCGACAGGCCGCCATCACGCTCGTAGCAGCCGGTGCCCACCAGGTTCTGGGTGTTGTAGCACATCTGCACCACCCCGACGCCGAGCTGCTTGAAGATCTCGACGTAGCCGAGCTGGTCTTCAAACGCGTGGGCATTCTGGAAGCCGAAGATGATGCCGGTCTTGCCCTGCTCCTTGGCCTTGCGAATATCGGCGGTGGTTTTCACCGGGATCACCAGGTCGCTGTTCTCGCGGATCAGGGTCTGGCTGGCAACAATGTTATTGATCGTGGCCTGGAAGCCTTCCCACACCGACACCGTGCAGTTGGCGGCGGTCAGGCCACCTTTGCGCATGTCTTCGAACAGGTCGCGGTTCCACTTGGCAATAATCAGACCGTCGATAACGATGCTGTCGGCGTGCAACTCGGCTGGGCTCATCAGGCGTCCCCTTATTGGCGATTCATGCGCCGAATCGTCTGCCGGCGCTTTGGGGCCAGCATATGCCCAGGGACCGACGGAGCCGGGTGCAAAAACGACAGGGGAATTGCCGAAAGCGTCAATCCACGACAAAGGCTGTTAAGAGAGGTCTGACTGGCGGCTGTTCTTTGTCTTACGCTTGAGCCAGAATTCCCGCATCACCTGATATGAGACGGCGCAATGAAATCGATTTTCCTGGCTTTGGCACTCATCGCAACCGGCGTCCACGCGGCCGAAGACACCGATAGCACGCCGTGCGACGGCATCGAAAACGACCAGCAAACCCTGGAATGCGCCACCTACAACAAAACCACCGCCGAACAATTGCTCAAGGACAACTATCAGGGGCTGCTGGAACGCATGGGTTCGACCTATGGCAGCGACAAGACCAAACTGGCGGACATTACCGCCCGTCTGAAGGACGCCCAGCAAAAATGGGAAAAACTGCGCGACGCCGATTGTGCGGTGGACACTTTCCCGGCGGTCACCGGGACCAAGGCCTATGCCATTGCGCACAACGACTGCCTGGCTCGGATGAGTGACGAGCGGTCGGAGTTTTTGGAGTCGATTGGGCAGGAGTAAACGCCCTTCTACACGGCTGAGACGCGGGAAGGGCCTTGCCCCATTCAAGCCATGAAAGGTGACTTGAAAGGCCTCTTGGTCAGCGGCACGCCTGGTTCGTAGGCATAACCCAGGGTGGTGATGTCCATCACGTCGCGGATACGACGCTGCCAGGGTTTGATCACATCATCGTAATTGTGCCCGGCCGGCCCATCTTGCATTGGGCAGTAATGAGGCGCCAGATCAGGCTTATCCAGCTTCATTTGCGCCTGCCAGTCGGCCCAGATCTTGTCGATAAAACAATGATGCAGAAAAAACACCGGATCCTCGGGGGACGTCATTGCCAACATGTTGCCGCCGATCCACAGATGGACTCGGTTGTGCAACTGCGAGCCGGGCGTGCTGACTTGCGGGTCGCCCTTCTGAGTGATCCATCCTTCAAGTCGGTTCCTGAAGCCTCGGTTGAACGGGCTGGCGTTGTAATTGGGCTCGTCATACAAACCTTCATTCATTGCCATCTTCACGTCGGCAGCCGTAGGCAGCGAGGTGACCCATTGCGAGAATTGTCGCTTCAGACCCGGCCCCGGCAGGTCGTCTTCAGGGTACGCAGGCACGGGCCAATTGCCGTAACGGTGTGCAAAGGGCCCATCTTGTACCCTGAACTCATCGGTAGCGTCACCGTCGCCGCCCATTAGCTTCCATACCAGTGAGTTCCTAGGATCTGCGGCATCCAATGTCCAATCCCAATAAGGCAGTGTCATGCCGGGCTTGATGGCTTGCAGGTCGGCTTCCAGTTGCAGAAGCATCTCACGGTGCCATGGTAAAAAGGCGGGGCCCAAGTGGGCGCCGTTACGATAGTCGGGGTCTTGGGGCTCATCGGGATGAACCGTAGGCACCATCACTTCGTGGTGCCAATGAATATACTTGTTGTAGCCATCTTTTCCGTCGCCGCGCGCCTTGAGGGCCAGCAACGTATTGAGAAAATCCAGCCACTCTGTCCCGCTCAGTGTTCGAATTTCCTTGCGTATGTTCATCGCTCAGTCCTCTGTTCACAATGGCTTGAAATCGCAGAATGTTACTGTTCTGAATCTAGGTAAGGGACTTGCCAATATCTACTGTCATATCTGACAGTTCAGACAGCCAGATACCTGTCAACTCTGACAGTTTACGGTGTGCCACTCAGCGCCTAAGTTAATCCGGTGATCCGTAGTCGATCATCGAAGGCGGCAACTTCAAAATTACGGGGCGGGACGACCTCACACTCTAGAAGCGGTAGTGCACCGGATGTGTATAGAGCACAATGGTTTTTCCATCCCATTCTTTCTGACCAAGGCTCTTCATGTCCCTCTGCGGCATAGAAATCAAAGGCAGCGAAGCCATCATCGCCCTCGCTTCACTGGACAATCAGGCGCTGACCCACGTCGCCCTGGCCACCAAGAAAATCGCCCTTGAAGACGACGATGAGGCCGCCAACGTCAAAGCCTTCGCCGCCCAGGTGAAAGCGTTCGTGCAGGCAAACGCCATCACCCGCATTGCGATCAAAAAGCGCAGCAAGAAAGGCGAATTCGCCGGCGGCCCGACGACGTTCAAGATTGAAGGAGTGTTTCAGTTACTGGACGGGGTGGAGGTGACGCTTTTGTCACCGCAAACCATCAATGCGCAGAACAAGAAGCACAACTTTGACCTGCCCGCGACGCTGAACAAGTATCAGCACGAGGCTTACAAGGCGGCGTGTTCGGCCCTGCTGAGAAAATAAGCCACACCACAATCTACTGTGGGAGGGGGCTTGCCCCCGATGGCGGTGTGTCAGTCACTTATGTGCTGCTGACCCACCACTATCGGGGGCAAGCCCCCTCCCACATTGATCCGCGGTGCCGGCCGCTTTTATACCTAATTGACTAAAAAACGATCAAACCACCTCCCGTCGCCGATCCTCCCTCGGACATTTCGCAAACCTTGCCCGATAGCTACGAGTGAAATACGACGGCGACTCAAACCCGCACGCAATGCTCACCTCCAGCACACTCATGCCGCTCTGGCGCAGCAGTTTCCGGGCTTTTTCCAGGCGCAGGCCCAGGTAGAAGTTGCTGGGTGTGTCGTTCAGGTGCAGGCGGAACAGGCGCTCCAGTTGGCGGCGCGTCACTTTGATCGCGTCGGCCAGGGCCAGGGTGCTCAGGGGCGGTTCGGTGTGCTGTTCCATCTCGCCGATTACCTGCACCAGCTTCTTGTTGTTGATGCCGTAGCGGGTGGCGATTTGCATGCGCTGGTGATCTTTGCGCGGGCGGATACGGCCGAGCACGAATTGTTCGGAGACCTGGATGGCCAGGTCCGGGCCGTGGGCCTGGGCGATCAGGTCGAGCATCAGGTCGATGGACGCGGTGCCGCCAGCGCAGGTGATGCGGCGGCGGTCGATCTCGAACAGTTCCTGGGTCACGCTGAGGTGCGGATAGGCCTCCTTGAAGGCGTCGATAGCTTCCCAGTGCAGGGTCAGCCGGTGGCCGTCGAGCAGGCCCGCCTCGGCCAGTACGCAGGCACCTGTGTCGATGGCGCCGAGGGTTGCACCGTCGTAGTCGAGGCGACGCAACCAGTGCGCCAGGGCAGGCGTAGCGAACTGCAAGGGTTCAAAGCCGGCCACCACCAATAAGGTCGCGCCTTTTTTCAGCGGCTCCAGCGCGGCATCGGCGTTGACCGACATGCCGTTGCTCGCCAGCACCGCACCGCCGTCGGCGCTCAATATGTGCCAGCGGTACAACTCGCCACGAAAGCGATTGGCCACGCGCAGCGGCTCAAGGGCGGAGATAAAGCCGATGGCCGAGAACCCCGGCATCAGCAAAAAATAAAAATCCTGGGACATGATGGCGCTCTCGTGGGACGACCAGCGTGGCACTGTGATACTCCCGTTCAAGGACGGATTCAAGCGCGCAGGTCGCTGCAGTGCAAGAGCCGGTCGCCGCTGTGCGTTTCGGCGCTGGCGAAGATACGTAACTTGGCTGCACGGCGCACAAAGACGCCGGACCCCACAATAACGACCTGCCGAGGGCTCCACCATGAACCGACTGATCAGCCGCAGCGTGCTTGCACTCAGCGTCAGCGCTATTTTGAGCACCCACGTCATGGCAGCGGATGCCGCTTCATGCCAGAACGTACGCCTGGGCGTGGTGAACTGGACCGACGTGATCGCCACCAGTGCCATGGCCCAGGTGTTGCTCGACGGCCTCGGCTATAAAACCAAACAGACCAGCGCCTCCCAGCAAATCATCTTTGCCGGCATCCGCGACCAGCGCCTGGACCTGTTCCTAGGCTACTGGAACCCGCTGATGACCCAGACCATCACGCCGTTCGTCGACGCCGGGCAAGTCAAGGTGCTCGACAAACCGAGCCTGGAAGACGCCCGCGCCACCCTCGCCGTCCCCACTTACCTGGCGGACAAGGGCTTGAAGACCTTTGCCGATATCGCCAAGTTCGAGAAAGAGCTGGGCGGCAAGATCTACGGCATCGAGCCGGGTTCGGGCGCCAATACCCAGATCAAGGCGATGATCGCCAAGAACCAGTTCGGCCTGGGCAAGTTCCAACTGGTTGAATCCAGTGAAGCGGCCATGCTCTCTGCCGTCGACCGTGCGGTACGCCGCAAGGAAGCCGTGGTGTTCTTCGGCTGGGCGCCGCACCCGATGAACGTCAACGTCGCCATGACCTACCTCACCGGCAGCGACGACGCCCTGGGCCCGAACGAAGGCATGGCCACCGTGTGGACAGTCACGGCGCCGGCCTACGCCGAGCAATGCCCCAACGTGCACACACTGCTGACCAACCTGACCTTCACCGCCGCCGACGAGAGCCGGATGATGCAGCCGTTGCTGGATCACAAGGACCCTATCGAGTCGGCCCGGCAGTGGCTCAAGGATCACCCGCAAGATCAGGCGCGCTGGCTGCAAGGCGTGACCACGTTCGATGGCAAACCCGCTGCCGCCAACCTGAAACTGACCAGCAAATAACCTTCTCCGAATCACCGTTTCGCGGCCATTTGAGGCCGCGAACGGCACCACCACGCCTGTAAGGAACCGTCCCATGAACCACGACGTCATCATCACCTGCGCACTCACCGGTGCTGGCGACACCAGCGCCAGAAGCCCGCACGTACCGGTCACCCCCAAACAGATCGCGGCCGCCGCCGTGGAAGCGGCCAAGGCCGGCGCGACCGTGGTGCACTGCCATGTGCGTGACCCGCACACCGGCAAGTTCAGCCGCGACGTGGCGCTGTACCGCGAAGTGATGGAGCGCATCCGCGAGGCTGACATCGACATCATCGTCAACCTCACCGCCGGCATGGGCGGCGACCTGGAGATCGGCGGCGGCGAGCACCCTATGGCGTTCGGTCCCAACACCGACCTGGTCGGCCCGCTGACACGCCTGGCGCATGTGGAAGAACTGCTGCCGGAAATCTGCACCCTGGACTGCGGCACCCTGAACTTCGGCGATGGCGACACCATTTACGTGTCCACCCCGGCGCAACTGCGGGCGGGCGCCAAGCGCATCCAGGAATTGGGCGTAAAGGCCGAGCTGGAAATCTTCGACACCGGCAACCTGTGGTTCGCCAAGCAGATGATCAAGGAAGGCCTGCTCGACAACCCACTGTTTCAACTGTGCCTGGGCATCCCGTGGGGCGCTCCGGCCGACACCACCACCATGAAAGCCATGGTCGACAACCTGCCCGCCGACGCGGTGTGGGCCGGCTTCGGCATTGGCCGCATGCAAATGCCGATGGCAGCGCAAGCGGTGCTGCTGGGCGGCAACGTGCGGGTCGGCCTGGAAGACAACCTGTGGCTGGACAAGGGCGTGCTCGCCACCAATAGCCAACTGGTCGAACGCGCCGGTGAAATCCTCAGCCGCCTGGGCGCACGGGTCATGACCCCGGCTGAAGGCCGCGTGAAGATGGGCCTGACCAAGCGCGGATAAAAAATGTGGGAGGGGGCTTGCCCCCGATGGCGGTGGATCAGTAACGAATGCATCGACTGACGCACCGCCATCGGGGGCAAGCCCCCTCCCACAGGGGATCACCAAACTCTTTAGGAATGCACCCATGCGCTTTATCACAGAAATCAAAACCTTCGCCGCCCTCGGCAGCGGTGTTATCGGCAGCGGCTGGGTATCCCGCGCCCTCGCCCACGGCCTGGATGTCGTTGCCTGGGACCCGGCGCCCGGTGCCGAGGCGGCGCTGCGCAAGCGTGTCGCCAATGCCTGGGGCGCGCTGGAGAAACAAGGCTTGGCCCCGGGCGCTTCCCAGGATCGCCTGCGCTTTGTCAGCACCATCGAAGCGTGCGTCAAGGACGCCGACTTCATCCAGGAAAGCGCCCCGGAACGCCTGGAGCTGAAGTTGCAATTACACCGCCAGATCAGTGCGGCAGCCAAGCCGAATGCGTTGATCGGCTCGAGCACGTCAGGGCTGTTGCCGAGCGAATTCTATGAGGATTCGACCCACCCCGAACGCTGCGTGGTCGGCCACCCCTTCAACCCGGTGTACCTGTTACCCCTGGTGGAAGTGGTGGGCGGCAAACGCACCGCGCCGGAGGCGATCCAGGCCGCCATCAAGGTGTATGAATCCCTCGGCATGCGCCCCCTGCACGTGCGCAAGGAAGTGCCTGGGTTTATTGCCGACCGACTCCTGGAAGCGCTGTGGCGCGAGGCGCTGCATCTGGTCAACGATGGCGTGGCGACCACCGGTGAAATCGACGATGCGATTCGTTTTGGCGCAGGCCTGCGCTGGTCGTTCATGGGCACCTTCCTCACCTACACGCTGGCGGGCGGCGACGCGGGCATGCGCCACTTCATGGCGCAGTTCGGCCCGGCATTGCAGTTGCCGTGGACGTATCTGCCCGCGCCCGAATTGACCGACACGTTGATTGATGATGTGGTCGCCGGCACCAGCGACCAACTGGGCAGCCACAGCATTTCGGCGCTGGAGCGCTATCGTGATGATTGCCTGCTGGCGGTGCTGGAGGCCGTCAAGGTTACTAAAGCCAAACACGGCATGACCTTCGCCGAATAGCAGAATGTGGAAGGGGGCAAGCCCCCTCCCACCTTTGACCGAGTATGAATTCATGCCTGCAATGACCACCTACACCACCAAAATCCTCTCCGCCTGGGTGGACTACAACGGCCACCTGCGCGATGCGTTCTATCTGCTGATCTTCAGCTACGCCACCGACGCGTTGATGGACACCCTGGGCCTGGACAGCGACAACCGCGAAGCCAGTGGCCACTCGCTGTTCACCCTGGAACTGCATTTGAACTACCTGCACGAAGTGAAGCTGGGGGCCGAGGTCGAGGTGCGCACCCAACTGATCGCCTTTGATGCCAAGCGCCTGCACCTCTATCACAGCCTGCATTTGCTGGGTGATGAAAAGGAGCTGGCCGGCAACGAACAGATGCTGCTGCATGTCAACCTGGCCGGTCCGCACGCAACGCCGTTCACTGAGGCCACGCTGCACAAGCTCACCGCAATCAGCGCTGCACAGGCCGAGCTGCCACGGCCCGCCCTGCTCGGCCGGGTCATCGGTTTGCCGGCAAAAAAAGCCCCGAACCAGCCGTGACTGGATCGGGGCAGAGGTGCCTTGTGTGAGCCGTGCATCCCGAGGGTGACCAAACCATCAAGCTGCGTGCCTGGCGCCAGTGTGCCCATTACTTGCAGGCCTGAGTAACCCGAAAACGACCTGTTCATAGCCATCCGAGGCATTGCTCGATTCTGCGCTTGCCCACCGGCCGGGGGCCTACCAGAATCGAGCTCAATCACCGTTCCCTACACCAGGATAAACGTCATGATGCACGCGGATTTGATTGACCAGGATGACCTGCTGAGCCAACTGCGCTCGCTGGGTTTTGAAGTGTCCAGCGGTGCCACGGCCGAGCAGGCATGCGAGTGTGCGGTACGCGGTTTGAGCGAAGCGCGGGCCAGGGCGCTCAAGGGCATGGTGGAACAGATGTACACCGGCAAGGCGACGATTCTGCCGGCGGTGCGGCAGGCGATCGATAAGCAGTTGTTGCCGGCTTTGATGCAGTTCAAGCAGAACTCTGGCGCCTGATGGATCGCTATCGGGGGCAAGCCCCCTCCCACATTTGAAATGCGTTTCCCTGTGGGAGGGGGCTTGCCCCCGATACAGACAACTCGGTTTAAAGCCGTACGCTGGCGAACGTCGACTCATTGCGCGCCTGGCTCAACGCCGACATCGGCCCCGACAGCGGTGACAACACCAGTGCCTGGGGAATCGGCATCATCGCCACTTGCTGGGTGGTGTTGGAACCTACGCGCTCATCCCGTGGCGGAATGCCGAAGTATTCGCGGTAGCACTTGGAGAAATGCGGCGTGGACACAAACCCGCACACCGACGCCACTTCGATGATCGACATCGGTGTCTGCTTGAGCAACTGCCGCGCACGGATCAAGCGCAACTTGAGGTAGTAGCGCGACGGCGAACAGTGCAGGTATTTCTGGAACAGCCGCTCCAGCTGGCGACGCGACACGGCGACGTACACCGCCAGTTCGTCCAGGTCGATGGGCTCTTCCAGGTTGGCTTCCATCAGCGCAACGATTTCCTGCAGCTTGGGCTGGTTGGTGCCGAGCATGTGCTTGAGCGGCACGCGCTGGTGATCCTGTTCGTTACGGATGCGTTCGTACACAAACATCTCGGAGATCGCTGCCGACAGTTCACGGCCGTGGTCGCGGCTGATCAGGTGCAGCATCATGTCCAACGGCGCGGTGCCGCCGGAGCTGGTGAAGCGGTTGCGGTCGAGGGTAAACAGGCGGGTGCTCATGGCTACGCGGGGGAACGCTTCCTGCATCGACGCCAGGCATTCCCAGTGCACGCTGCAATCAAAACCATCGAGCAGACCTGCGCAGGCCAGGGCCCAACTGCCGGTGCACACCGCCCCGAGACGCCGGGACTGGCGCGCCTGGCTTTGCAGCCACGACACGTGTTCGCGGGTGACGGTGCGCTGGATGCCGACGCCGCCGCAGACAATCACCGTGTCCAGCACCGGGGCCTTGTGCATCGCGGCATCGGGCGTGATCTGCAGGCCGTCGCTGGCCCACACCTGGTTGCCGTCGACACTCAGGGTTGTCCAGCGATACAGCTCGCGGCCGGACAGCTGGTTGGCCATGCGCAGCGGTTCCACGGCCGACGCCAGGGAAATCAGCGTGAAATTGTCCAGCAGCAAAAAGCCGATGGATTGAGGCGCACGGTTCTGGGGTTGGCCCCCGGAGTTGGACGACGTCATCACAGTATCTCCTCACACAAAGCGGGTGATGGCCTCAGGCGAGGCTCTTGTTATTGCGCTCATCCCTTGCAAGGACAGAGGCTTTGAATTGATAGAGCAAATGCCATGCCTAAATTTGAATGGCCATTCAACAAATCCTGAAAACGACCTGTTGACGCGTCTATATAAGCCCGCGCATTAAACGTGGGATATAACGCACAGGATGGGTGTTCAAGGGCCGTGAGCAGAACGGTAGCACTTGTGGGAAGGCGCTTTGCGGGCGTAGGAAAAGTCTGTCACCCAAAGCACGGGGGACGGGTAACGGAGGGGTAAATCGTTCGCAGGCTACTTATCTATTTGCGACGCGCTAAAAGGTGGCGGTTTTGGTTGGGGTGTTCACTTTGTGAGCAATATTGAGCGCACTAGCGCTATCGGGGGCAAGCCCCCTCCCACAGTTGAAATGCGTTCCCCTGTGAGAGGGGGCTTGCCCCCGATGCAGGCGACGCGGTCTCAGCACTCAACAGCGCTGACCGCCAACCCGCCGCGCGACGTTTCTTTGTACTTGTCGTGCATATCCGCCCCGGTATCGCGCATGGTGCGGATCACCCGGTCCAGGGAAATAAAGTGCTGGCCGTCGCCGCGCAAGGCCATCTGCGCCGCATTGATCGCCTTGACCGCTGCAATCGCATTGCGCTCGATACACGGCACTTGCACCAGCCCGCCGACCGGGTCGCAGGTCAGGCCCAGGTTATGTTCCAGGCCGATTTCCGCAGCGTTGCACAGTTGCTCCGGCGTGGCGCCGAGAATTTCGGCCAGGCCCGCTGCGGCCATGGCGCAGGCGGAACCCACTTCGCCCTGGCAACCGACTTCGGCACCGGAGATCGAGGCGTTCTTCTTGCACAGAATGCCCACCGCCGCCGCGCCGAGCAGGTAGTCGACCACGTTGGCCTCAGTCACTTCTTCACTGAACTTCATGAAATAGTGCAGCACGGCCGGAATAATCCCCGCCGCGCCATTGGTGGGTGCGGTGACCATGCGCCCACCGGCGGCGTTTTCTTCGTTGACCGCCAGGGCGAACAGGTTGACCCACTCCATGGCGCTCAAGGTCGAACCGATCACATTCGGCTTGCCCAGTTCCTGCAGGCTGCGGTGCAGCCTGGCAGCGCGACGGCGCACGTTGAGACCGCCGGGCAGGATGCCTTCGTGCTTGAGGCCCTGCTCCACGCAATCCTGCATGGCACGCCAGAGTTTCATCAGGCCGCTGCGGATTTCTTCTTCGGAGCGCCAGGTTTTCTCGTTGGCCAGCATCAGTTCGGCGACCCGCAGGTTGTGGGTCTTGCACAGCTGCAGCAACTCGGCCGCGCTGGAGAAATCGTAAGGCAGTACGGTGCCGTCCATATCGGCCACGCCACTTTGCGCCTGGGCTTCATCCACCACAAAGCCGCCGCCCACCGAGTAGTAGGTGTCGCGGTGCAACTCGCCGTCATCCCCCCACACCACCAGGGTCATGGCATTGGGATGGAACGGCAGGTTTTCGTCGAGCAGGCGCATGTCCCGTGACCATACGAACGGCACCGGCAGACGGCCGTCGAGCAACAAGGTGCCGGTTTCGCGCAGCGTGTGAATACGCACGCCGATCTGCGACGGGTCGATTGCGTCCGGCCATTCGCCCATCAAGCCCATGATGGTGGCGGTGTCACTGCCATGGCCGATGCCGGTGGCCGACAAGGAGCCGTAGAGTTGCACCTCGACGCGCCGAACCTGGTCCAACAGATCACGCTCGCGCAAGCCTTGAACGAACAGCGCGGCGGCGCGCATGGGGCCGACGGTGTGAGAACTCGAAGGCCCGATGCCGATCTTGAACAGGTCGAAAACACTGATAGCCATTGCGGTAGAACTCCTCGATAAGCACGGCCAGGCTTGAACGAGGTGCTACGCTCAGATCGCCCAGATGGCCGCATCATCAGGCTTTTGCGGCCGCTCACGGCGTCTCACACCGACGCATCCATGCTCACCAGCGTCGCTCGCGTGTAATGGCCTGTTTTGGGCGTTTTTTGCGGTGCAGAAGGGTAAAAACAGCGGTTTTACCTTTGGAAAAATCTGTAAGCGACGTCATCGGTACTGGATGCGACCCTCCCTGTACTGGATACGACGCCCCCTGTAGGCGTCAGATTTTCACTGGTACATGATCAGTCACGACTCGTTTGCAAGGCACCGTGCCAGAGCTGTCCAACGCACACTCCAATAGCAGCACCTATAAAGCGCGGCGAATGCCGCCAGAAAAAACACAGGAGTCTACCCCGATGAAAGGTTCACCCTCGTTGTTGTTGGCCGCCATGCTGAGTCTGCCGGTCATGGCGCACGCCGCAGAACCGGAACAGTGCAAGACCGTCAACTTCTCCGATGTCGGCTGGACCGACATCACCGTCACCACCGCGACCACCAGCGAAATCCTCAAGGGCCTGGGCTACAAGCCGCGCACCACGATGATTTCGGTCCCAGTGACCTACAAGTCCCTGGCCGACGGCAAGAACATGGACATTTTCCTCGGCAACTGGATGCCGACCATGGAAAACGACATCAAGCAGTACCGCGAAGCCGGCACCGTGGAAACCGTACGCGCCAACCTGGAGAACGCCAAATACACCCTGGCGGTGCCCGAGGCGCTGTATGACAAGGGCCTGAAAGACTTCGCCGACATCGCCAAATTCAAGGATGAGCTGGGCGGCAAGATTTACGGCATCGAGCCGGGCAACGACGGCAACCGCACCATCCAGACATTGATCGACAAAGACGCCTTCGGCCTCAAGACCGCCGGTTTCAAGGTGGTCGAATCCAGTGAAGCCGGGATGCTCTCCCAGGTTGAACGCGCCTCAAAGCGCAACCAGGCCATCGTGTTCCTGGGCTGGGAACCGCACCCGATGAACACCCGCTTCAAGATGAAGTACCTGACCGGGGGTGACGATTCGTTCGGCCCCAACTACGGCCAGGCCACCATCTACACCAACACCCGCAAGGGCTACACCCAGGAATGCAGCAACGTTGGCCAGTTGCTGAAAAACCTGGTGTTCACGCTGGACATGGAAAGCACCCTGATGGGTAACGTCCTGGACGACAAGATGAAGGCCGACGCCGCCGCCAAGGCCTGGCTGCAGAAGAACCCGCAAGTGCTCGACACCTGGCTCGCCGGTGTCACCACCGTCGATGGCAAACCAGGACTCGATGCCGTCAAGGCTTACCTCGCCAAGTAAGCCCCGCTGACCCCGGGGCGGTGCGCTGCCCCGGGATGTATTCCCCTTCGCATGTGGACATTCACTACCATGCTGACTGAACAGAAAATCCCACTAGGCCAGTACATCGCTGCCTTCGTCGACTGGTTGACCCAACACGGTGCCAACTACTTCGACGCAATCGCATCGACACTGGAAACGATGATCCACGGCGTGACGTTTGCGCTGACCTGGTTCAATCCGCTGGCATTGATCGGTCTGATTGCGCTGCTGGCTCACTTTATTCAACGCAAATGGGGCCTGACGGTGTTCGTCATTGCCTCCTTCCTGCTGATCCTCAACCTGGGGTACTGGCAGGAAACCATGGAAACCCTCGCCCAGGTGCTGTTCGCCACCCTGGTCTGCGTGGTCATCGGCGTGCCGCTGGGCATTGTTGCCGCGCACAAGCCGATGTTCTACACCATGATGCGGCCGGTACTCGATCTGATGCAGACCGTGCCGACCTTCGTCTACCTCATCCCTACCCTGACCCTCTTCGGGCTGGGTGTGGTGCCCGGGCTGATTTCCACCGTGGTGTTCGCGATTGCCGCGCCCATCCGCCTGACCTACCTGGGTATCCGCGACGTTCCGCAGGAGCTGATGGACGCCGGCAAGGCCTTCGGCTGCTCGCGCCGCCAGTTGCTCTCGCGCATTGAACTGCCCCACGCCATGCCGAGCATCGCCGCCGGCATTACCCAATGCATCATGCTGTCGTTGTCGATGGTGGTGATCGCGGCGCTCGTGGGTGCCGACGGCCTCGGCAAGCCGGTGGTCAACGCACTGAACACGGCCGATATCGCCCTGGGCTTTGAAGCGGGCCTGGCAATCGTATTGCTGGCCATCATGCTCGACCGTATCTGCAAACAACCCGACGCCAAAGTAGGGGGTGATGCATGAGCATTATCCGATTCGACAAAGTCGACGTGATCTTTTCCAAAGACCCACGCGAAGCGCTCAAGCTGCTGGACCAGGGCATGAGCCGTAACGAAATCCTGAAAAAGACCGGGCAGATTGTCGGCGTGGAAAACGCCAGCCTGGATATCGAGAAAGGCGAGATCTGTGTGCTGATGGGCCTGTCGGGCTCAGGCAAATCCAGTCTGCTGCGCTGCATCAACGGCCTCAACACGGTCAGCCGTGGCCAACTGTTTGTCGAGCACGAGGGGCGCCAGATCGACATCGCCTCCTGCACGCCGGCCGAGCTGAAGATGATGCGCACCAAACGCATCGCCATGGTGTTCCAGAAATTCGCCCTGATGCCCTGGCTGACGGTGCGCGAGAACATCAGCTTCGGCCTGGAAATGCAGGGCCGCCCGGAAAAGGAACGGCGCACGCTGGTCGATGAAAAACTCGAACTGGTGGGCCTGACCCAATGGCGCAACAAGAAGCCGGACGAGCTGTCCGGCGGCATGCAACAGCGCGTCGGCCTGGCCCGTGCGCTGGCGATGGACGCCGATATCCTGCTGATGGACGAACCCTTCTCCGCCCTCGACCCGCTGATTCGCCAGGGCCTGCAGGATGAACTGCTGGAACTGCAGCGCAAGCTTAACAAGACCATCGTGTTCGTCAGCCACGACCTCGACGAGGCCCTCAAGCTGGGCAGCCGCATCGCGATCATGAAAGACGGCAAGATCATCCAGTACAGCGTGCCGGAAGAGATCGTGCTGAACCCGGCGGACGACTATGTGCGCACCTTCGTCGCCCACACCAACCCGCTGAACGTGCTGTGCGGCCGCAGCCTGATGCGGACGCTGGACAACTGCACGCGGGTCAACGGTTCGGTTTGCCTGGACCCGGGCGGCGACTCCTGGCTGGACCTGGCCGAAGGCAACACCATCCAGGGCGCGCGGCAGAACGGCGTGGTGATGAACCTGCAGAACTGGGCGCCGGGGCAAGCGGTGGAAGGTCTGGGTCGGGTGCCGACCCTGGTGGACTCCAACATCGGCATGCGCGATGCGTTGCAGATTCGCTATCAGACAGGCAACAAGCTGGTGCTGCATGACAACAACAAGGTGGTGGGCATCCTGGGTGACAGCGAGCTCTACCATGCCCTGCTGGGCAAGAACCTGGGCTAGCAAACACTGCAAAGCACAATGTGGGAGGGGGCTTGCCCCCTCCCACATTTAAGGCACCATCAGGCTTCAACTATCAGCTATAGACCCGGCCAAGGAGTTGCCGATGGCTTTCAAACTGATCGAGCACATCCCGGGTGATCTGCTCCTGGGTGAAGCCCATCAGGTCGTATTCCTGAGGCCCGTTGTGCAGGTACACCTCGGCACGGTAATAACGCGTGCGCTCTTCTTCAGGCAAGTCAGCCGGCGCCGACGAGTAGGCATCCAGGCTGACTTCGTAGACAAACGGATTGCCCTCTTCCATCTCGATCCGCACACCGATGCAGCGCTTGGATTTGCCCAGCAGCGTCTGCACGTGCAAACCCTGTTCACGCAACGCCGTCGCCGCTTCTTCAAGCGCCGGCGTGACGTGCTTGTCCATAAAGCGTTGCACGGTGCCCTGGCTCGGTTGCAGGTCCAGTGCGGTCAAGCGCTCGCTGAAGCCGCGACGCCCGCGTTCAGCCAGCTGCGCCTGCTCCTGTTCGACGGCCACATCCTGGCGCATGGCCTTGTGCAAACCGAACATGAACAGAATCAGCACCACCGAGAACGGCAGCCCCGCCAGCACCACCATGGTCTGCATGGCTTCGAAGTTGCCGGCGAACAGCAGGCCGATGGTCACCAGGGTAATCACCGCCGACCAGAAGATGCGCAGCCAGTGCGGCGCATCTTCATCCACGTTGCCGCCCTTGCACGACAGGTTGGCCATCATCACCGCGCCGGAATCCGCCGGCGTCAGGAACAGCACAAAGCCGACGAAGATCGACACACCGATCACGACTTTCGACGCCGGGTAATGCTCAAGCAACTGGTAGATCGCCATGGACGGTTGTTCCAGCGCGGTCTTGCCCAGCTCCACGGCGCCGTGGTTCAGCACCAGGTCCAGCGCCGAGTTGCCGAAGATCGACAACCACGCCAGGGTGAAGCCCAGCGGGATCAGCAGCACGCCGGCCACCAGTTCACGCACGGTCCGCCCACGGGAAATACGCGCAATGAACATGCCCACGAAAGGTGCCCAGGAAATCCACCAGGCCCAGTAGAACAGGGTCCACAGGCCCATCCAGCGTTCGGTCTTGGCGCCATCGCCTTCATACACGTAGAGGTCGAAGGTTTTCAGCACGATACCGTTGAGGTAGTCACCGGTGTTCTGCACCAGGCCGTTGAGCAAATGCAGGGTCGGGCCGAACAGCAGCACGAAGATCAGCAAGCCGCTGAACAGCACGATGTTGAGGTTGGACAGGCGGCGGATGCCGTTCTCCACGCCCGACACCGCAGCGATGGTCGCCACGGTACTCATCACGATGATCACGATCAGCAGGTTGGTGTTGCTGTGCTGCATGCCGAACAGGTTTTCCAGCCCGGACGAGACCTGCATCGAGCCGATCCCCAGGTTGGTCACCAGGCCCAGCAGGGTCACGAACATACCGAAGCCATCCACTGCATGGCCGGCCGCGCCTTTTACCCAGCGCTCGCCCACCAGCGGGTACAGCGCCGAACGCAAGGCCAGCGGCTGGTTATGGCGATACGCGAAGTACGCCACGGCCAGGCCAACCAGCGCATAGATCGCCCAGCCATGCAGGCCCCAGTGCAGGAAGGTCAGTTGCAGGGCCTGACGTGCCGCGCCATTGCTGGCAGCCGCGCCTTCGGGCGGGTTGAAGTAGTGATCCAGCGGCTCGGAGGCGCCGAAGTACAGCAGCGAAATGCCGATGCCCGACGAGAACAGCATGCCGGCCCAGGCGCCGTAGCTGAAGTCCGGGGTGTCGTCCTTGCTGCCCAGTTTCAATTTGCCATAGGACGAAAACGCCAGGCCGACCACGAACACCAGGTAGGCGGCGATGACCACCATGTAGTACCAGCCGAAGCTTTTCGACAGCCAGGCCTGGGCGACGCCGAGCATGCGCCCGGCCTCCTGCGGGGCGATGATCAGAATGGCGGTCAACAACAGAATCAGCGCGGTGGAGGTGTAGAACACCCAACCGTTGACCCGCACCTTTTCGGGCGGAGTCTTTATAAGAGAGGCAGAACTCATGGCGCAGATGCTCCGGGCAGTGCGAGAGAGAAACACAAGGCAACGGTTATCCCGGGACATCGATTTTTCGGCAGTCGACGGACGGGTGTTATAAAGACATCCCGAAAATCCCGGACCCCGCCGAAGCGGTGCCCAAGCCCTGATACGGCCTGTTTCAGGGGTTTTAGCAGGTGTCAGAGGTCGCGGCTCCCAGGTAGGAAACTTCTGTAGGCAGCGACCATTTGTCGCAGAGCTTATTCTTTGTTGATTGAACGTTCAATCAAAACAAAATAGACTGGCCTTCAAGCCGACGGACGTGGATCGCCTGTCGGCAGGCCAAAGGAGAGGTGCTACATGCCCAAGGTCGGTATGCAACCCATACGCCGCCAGCAGTTGATCGAAGCCACGATGACGGCCATCGATCAAGTCGGAATGGGAGATGCCAGCATTGCGCTGATCGCCCGTTTGGCAGGCGTCTCGAACGGCATCATCAGTCACTACTTTCGGGACAAGAACGGCCTGATCGCAGCGACGATGCAGTACTTGATGAGCGTGCTGATGGAAAACATCCACGCACGTCGACAAGCGTTGAAGGATGACAGCCCGCGCGCCCACCTCCAGGTGATCGTCGCCGGCAACTTCGACGCCAGCCAGGTCAACGGCCCGGCAATGAAAACCTGGCTGGCCTTCTGGGCCTCCAGCATGCACCACCCGTCTTTGCACAGGTTGCAGCGGATCAACGATCAACGTCTGTATTCCAACCTGTGTTGCCAGTTCCGCCGTGCGCTGCCGTTGCCCGAAGCACGCAGCGCAGCCCGAGGCCTGGCGGCCCTGATCGACGGTTTGTGGTTGCGCGGTGCCCTGTCGGGAGACGCTTTCGACACGGAGCAGGCGCAACGCATTGCTCACGAATACATGGATTTCCAATTGGCCAAGCAGGTGAGTCAGAGCACATAACCGCTCAACTCCCGAACCGCGCCAACCACTTATGCACTTGCGAGGACTTTATGGCCCGTTTCGAACTGCAAAAACTCTACATTGACGGCGGCTACAGCGACGCTGGCAGCGATGCCACCTTCGAAGCCATCAACCCGGCTAACGGTGAAGTTCTCGCCCAAGTGCAACGCGCTACCAAGGAAGACGTTGAACGTGCCGTGGTCAGCGCCGAAAAAGGCCAGAAAATCTGGGCTGCGATGACTGCCATGGAGCGTTCGCGCATCCTGCGCCGCGCCGTCGACATCCTGCGCGAGCGCAACGATGAGCTGGCCGCCCTGGAAACCCTGGACACCGGCAAGGCGTTCTCCGAAACCAAATACGTCGACGTCGTCACCGGCGCCGACGTGCTCGAATACTACGCGGGCCTGGTGCCGGCCATCGAAGGCGAGCAGATTCCGCTGCGCGACACCTCCTTCGTCTACACCCGCCGCGAGCCGCTGGGCGTGGTCGCCGGTATCGGCGCGTGGAACTACCCGATCCAGATCGCCCTGTGGAAATCCGCACCGGCCCTGGCCGCCGGTAACGCGATGATCTTCAAGCCCAGCGAAGTCACCTCGCTGACCACCCTGAAACTGGCCGAGATCTATACCGAAGCCGGCGTTCCGGCCGGTGTGTTCAACGTCCTGACCGGCAGCGGCCGTGAAGTCGGCACCTGGCTGACCGAGCACCCGCGCATCGAGAAAGTCTCGTTCACCGGCGGCACCGACACCGGCAAGAAAGTCATGGCCAGCGCGTCGAGCTCCTCGCTCAAGGAAGTGACCATGGAACTGGGCGGCAAGTCGCCGCTGATCGTGTTCGAAGACGCCGACCTGGATCGCGCCGCCGACATCGCGATGATGGCCAACTTCTACAGCTCCGGCCAGGTCTGCACCAACGGCACCCGCGTGTTCGTGCCCAAGCATCTGCAAGCAGCGTTCGAAGCCAGGATTCTTGAGCGTGTTGCGCGCATCCGTGTAGGCGACCCGCAGGACGACAACACCAACTTCGGCCCGCTGGTCAGCTTCGCCCACATGGAAAGCGTGCTGGGCTACATCGCCAAGGGCAAAGAGCAAGGCGCACGCCTGCTGTGCGGCGGCGATCGCCTGACCGACGGCGACCTGGCCAAAGGCGCGTTCGTGGCCCCGACCGTGTTCACCGACTGCACCGACGACATGACCATCGTGCGTGAAGAGATCTTTGGCCCGGTGATGAGCATCCTCACCTATGAAACCGAAGAAGAAGTGATCCGTCGCGCCAACGACACCGACTTCGGCCTGGCAGCCGGCCTGGTCACCAAGGACCTGAACCGCGCTCACCGCGTGATTCATCAGCTGGAAGCGGGTATCTGCTGGATCAACGCCTGGGGCGAGTCCGACGCCAAGATGCCGGTCGGCGGCTACAAGCAATCGGGTGTGGGCCGTGAGAACGGGATCAGCTCGCTGAATAACTTCACGCGCATCAAATCGGTACAGGTTGAGTTGGGTGATTACGCCTCGGTGTTCTAAGAACCAGGATTTGTAGTGCCTTTGAGGCCGCTATCGGGGGCAAGCCCCCTCCCACACTTTGATTTGTGAACACCTTCAAATGTGGGAGGGCGCTTGCCCCCGATGAGGCCCGACCTGACCACACTTCAAAGAGGGTGCATCCAATGTCCCAAGAATACGACTACATCATTGTGGGTGCCGGCTCCGCCGGTAACACCCTGGCGACTCGCCTGACCGAAGACGAAGGCGTCACCGTCCTGTTGCTGGAAGCCGGTGGCCCGGACTACCGCCTAGACTTCCGTACCCAGATGCCGGCCGCCCTGGCCTTCCCGCTGCAAGGCCGCCGCTATAACTGGGCCTACGAAACCGATCCGGAGCCACACATGGACGGTCGCCGCATGGAATGCGGTCGCGGCAAGGGCCTGGGTGGCTCTTCCCTGATCAACGGCATGTGCTACATCCGCGGCAACGCCATGGACTACGACAACTGGTCGAAGCTGCCGGGCCTGGAAGACTGGACCTACCTGGACTGCCTGCCGTATTTCCGCAAGGCCGAAACCCGCGACATCGGCCCCAACGACTACCACGGCGGCGAAGGCCCGGTCAGCGTGACCACGCCCAAAGCGGGCAATAATCCGCTGTTCCACGCCATGGTCGAAGCCGGCGTACAGGCCGGTTACCCGCGTACCGAAGACTTGAACGGCTACCAGCAGGAAGGCTTCGGCCCGATGGACCGCACCGTCACGCCCAATGGCCGTCGCGCCAGCACCGCACGCGGTTACCTGGACACGGCTAAAAAGCGTTCGACCCTGACCATCGTCACCCACGCCCTCACCGACAAAGTGTTGTTCGAAGGCAAGCGTGCGGTCGGCGTGCGTTACCTGATCGGCGCTGCCGAAGAGCGCGTCGAAGCCCGTGCGCGCAAGGAAGTGCTGGTGTGCAGCGGCGCAATCGCCTCGCCGCAACTGCTGCAACGCTCCGGCGTCGGCCCGGCGAAATTGCTGGAAAGCCTCGACATCCCGGTGGTCCATGACCTGCCAGGCGTCGGCGAAAACCTGCAGGATCACCTTGAGCTGTACCTGCAATACGCCTGCACCCAGCCCGTGTCGCTGTACCCCTCGCTGCTCTGGTACAACCAGCCGGCCATCGGTGCCGAATGGCTGTTCAACGGCACCGGTATCGGCGCCAGCAACCAGTTCGAGGCCGGCGGTTTTATCCGTTCGCGCCCGGAATTCGAATGGCCGAACATCCAGTACCACTTCCTGCCGGTCGCCATTAACTACAACGGCAGCAACGGCGTGAAAGAGCACGGCTTCCAGGCGCACATGGGTTCCATGCGTTCGCCAAGCCGTGGCCGCGTGCACCTGAAGTCGAAGAACCCACGGGACTACCCGAGCATCCTCTTCAACTACATGGCCACCGAACAGGACTGGCAGGAATTTCGTGACGGCATCCGCCTGACCCGCGAAATCATGCAGCAGCCGGCGCTCGACCCTTACCGTGGCCGCGAAATCAGCCCGGGTATCGACGTGCAAACCGACGAGCAACTGGACAAGTTCATCCGCGAGCACGCCGAGACCGCGTTCCACCCGTCCTGCTCGTGCAAGATGGGCACCGACGAGATGGCGGTGGTCGACGGCGAAGGCCGCGTGCACGGCATGCAGGGTTTGCGTGTGGTGGATGCGTCGATCATGCCGATCATCACCACCGGTAACCTGAACGCACCGACGATCATGATCGCCGAAAAAATCGCCGACAAGATCCGTGGCCGCACGCCACTGCCGCGCAGCACCGCCGACTACTACGTGGCCGGCGATGCGCCGGTGCGTGGCAAGCCGATGCGTGAAATTGCGCAGTAACTGAAACACTGCGGCACTCCCATCGGGGGCAAGCCCCCTCCCACACTTTGATTTGTGAACACGGTCGAATGTGGGAGGGGGCTTGCCCCCGATGAGGCCCGAACAAACAACACACAACCCCCTCCCTTGATCAGCTCCCAGCCCCGGCCTACTCTGTTGGCCTGCCCGCGCTGAGCCGCCCACAAGGAAGGCCCCATGTTCGAACACCACGCCACGCTCAAGAAACACTTCAGTACCCTGCGCACCAACGCCCAATTCTTCTCCCTGCGCTATGTCCGCGAATCCGGCCGATACCTGTCGGTACGCAAGAACGTCGCCGAACCGCCCCACCTGAGCCACGACGAAGGCGCCATGCTCACCGTGCGCCTCAACGGCGTGGAAGCCTACGCCGCGACCAACGATATTTCCCTGGCCGGCCTGCAAGCCGCCCTCGAGCGCGCCGAGCAGCAAGCCCGGCAGATCCTGCCCCACGCCCTGCTCGACCTGCGCGAGCAAGCGGTGTCCAGTGACGTGGCCGACTACCTGTCGCCCGACTTCGACCAGCCCTTCCCCACCCTGAGCGACTGCTACCAACTGCTCGGCGATGAGTCCGCTGCCGTGCCCAGGGATGAGCGCCTGGTCAGCTGGGACGTGAGTCTGGGCCAGACCACCGTCGAACAGATCTACCTCAACACCGCCGGCGCCCAATTGCGCCAGGCCCAGCGCTTTGTGTTCCCCGGCGTCAATGTCACGGCCTTCGACGGTAACGACAGCCAGACCCGCACCCTCGGCGGCAGCAACTTCGGCCAGCAAGGCGGGTTTGACGTGATCAGCCGCTTCGGCCTGATCGGCGCCGCGCCGCGCGTGGCCGACGAGGCCCTGCAACTGTTGCTGGCACCGAACACACCCCAGGGTCCGCGTGACCTGCTGCTGATGCCCGACCAGATGATCCTGCAGATCCACGAGTCCATCGGCCATCCGCTGGAGCTGGACCGCATCCTCGGCGACGAGCGCAACTACGCCG
Organism: Pseudomonas sp. 31 R 17; assembly: GCF_900004915.1. NCBI lineage: Bacteria > Pseudomonadati > Pseudomonadota > Gammaproteobacteria > Pseudomonadales > Pseudomonadaceae > Pseudomonas > Pseudomonas sp. 31 R 17. The sequence continues at coordinate 119,799 of NZ_CVTN01000062.1, read as the reverse complement.
GCACCAGCTTTGTGAAGGCCAGCGACTTCGGCCACCTGCAATACGGTTCAGCGCTGCTCAACGTGACCTTCGACCCGGACATCCCCGAGCAGCTTGCCAGCTACAGCCATGACGATGACGGCACCCGCGCCAGCAAGCAGTTCCTGATTCGCGAAGGGCTGCTGCTCAAGCCGTTGGGCGGCGCGTTGTCGCAATTTCGCGCCAACCTGCCAGGCGTCGCCAACAGCCGCGCCTGCGGCTGGAATCGCCCGCCCATCGATCGCATGGCCAACTTGAATATCGAGCCCGGCGATAAAAACCTCGCGCAACTGGTGGGCGGTATTGAACACGGCATCCTGATGTCGACCAATCGTTCGTGGTCCATCGACGATGCGCGCAACAAGTTCCAGTTCGGGTGTGAGTGGGGCAAATTGATCGAAAACGGCGAACTCAAGGGTGTGGTGAAGAACCCCAACTACCGCGCCATTTCCGCGCAGTTCTGGCGCAACCTCAGCGCGGTCGGCGATGCCAGCACCTTCAAGGTGTTGGGCACGCCGAACTGCGGCAAGGGCGAACCCAACCAGGTGATCCGCGTCGGCCATGCGTCGCCGGCCTGTGTGTTCAGTAACGTCGATGTATTCGGGGGAGACGCCTGATGAATAACTTCAAGGCACTGGTGGACTGGCTCAAGCAGGCCATCACCGATAAAGAGCAATTTCACCTCGGCTACGCGGATGAATCGTCGGAATTCGTGCGGTTCAACCACGCACAGGTACGCCAGGCCGGCCAAGTGCAACAATCGAGCCTGAACCTCAAGCTGATCAACGATGGCCGCCACGCCGACCTGGGCATCACCCTGTCCGGCGAGCCGGCGCTGGATCGCCAGCGTCTGGCCGATGGCCTGCAACAACTGCGCGAAACCTTGCCGTTACTGCCGGCGGACCCGTACCTGTTGCTGAACCACGACGCCTGGCACAGCCACAACGAACAGCTGCGCCCCCTGCCGGAGCTGGCCCAGGTGCTGCAAGACATCAGCCGGGCTGCAGAAGACGTGGACCTGGTCGGCTTCTATGCCGCCGGTCCCATCAGCCGTGGCTTTGCCAGCTCCGACGGCGCGTTCGGCTGGCACCAGGCCAATAGCTTCAACTTCGACTTCAGCCTGTTCCACGCCAATGGCGAAGCGGTCAAGGCCAGCTACGCCGGGCACACCTGGGACAGTGCCGAGTTCGCCCGGCGCGTCCAACAGGCGCGCGACCAGCTCCACTTCCTGGGCCGACCGCTGCACCCGCTGGCGCCCGGACAGTACCGCGCCTACCTCGCTCCGGCGGCACTCGAAGAGATCATCAGCATCGTGACCTGGGGCGGCTTTTCCGCCCAGGCCATCGCCAGCAAAGGCAGCTCGTTGCAACGCCTGTATGCCGGCGAACAGCACCTGAGCCCTCTGGTGACCGTCAGCGAGCAGATCAGCGGTTCACTGAGCCAGGCCTTTTCCCCGGAAGGCTACCCGCGCAGCGATGTCAGGTTGATCAATGCAGGCCGCGCCGACGGCCAACTGGTCAACTCGCGCAGCGCCGCCGAATATGGCCTCAGTGCCAACGGCGCCGGCGGCGACGAGTCCCCCAGCGCCCTGCAGATGGCCGCCGGCAACCTGGCCCAGGCCGATATCCTCAAGCAATTGGGCACCGGGCTGTACATCAGCAACCTGTGGTACCTGAACTACTCCGACCTGCCGGCGGCGCGCCTGACCGGCATGACCCGCTTCGCCACGTTCTGGGTGGAAGACGGCGAGATCAAGGCCCCGGTCAGCACCATGCGCTTTGATGACAGTGTGTACAGCCTGCTGGGCTCACAGCTGGAAGCGTTGACGATTGAACGGGAACTGCTGCTGTCGGCCAGCACGTATGGGCAGCGCAATACAGCCTCAAATCTGCTTCCCGGCGCCCTGGTCAAACGCCTGACCCTGACGTTGTAAATATAAAACCCCTGTGGGAGGGGGCTTGCTCCCGATGACGGTGTATCAGTGACACATGTACTGACTGACATACTGTTATCGGGAGCAAGCCCCCTCCCACATTGTCCTGAGTTGATTTCAGACAGATCAATTTCAACCCTTCCTACGGTCCATTCTCTTCTTCCCGTTCTGCACGGACAGCCCTGTTGTCGCCCGCAAAAAACCCCGTTATAAGGAGTGATGGCATACCGCCACATCACAGGGAGTGCAGCGATGACCCAGGGAAGTTTTGTCATAGAAAAGCTGTATAAGCACTACAACGTCCACGTAGAGCAACTGGGCGACGACCCGCACAGAAAAACCGTGCTGATGGTCAACGGTGCACTGTCCACCACGCGCTCCTTTGCCCGCACCAGCAAATGCCTGGCCGAGCATTTCAATGTGCTGCTGTTTGACCTGCCATTCTCCGGCTATTCGCGCGAGTACAACACCGACCTGGACCTGGTGACCAAGGACGACGAGGTACAGATGCTGCGCGCGCTGGTGGAGCGCCTTGCAGTCAACCATCTGGTCTCGGCCTCCTGGGGCGGCATCTCCACATTGCTGACCCTGGCGCACAACCCGCCGTCCATCGAAAGCTCGGTGGTGATGGCCCTCGCCCCCCACCTCAACCCGGCCATGCTTGCGTACGTGGAGCGCGTGCGCGTGCTGATCGAGGCCGATGACAAATCCGCCGTGGGCCACCTGCTCAACGAGACAGTCGGCAAATACCTGTCGCCGCGCCTCAAGCGCAACAACCACCGCCACCTGTCGAACATGGCCACCACCGAATATCGCCAGGCGCGTTTTCACATCCACCAGGTGTTGGCGCTGGGCGATGGCAACTACTTGCCGGCGCTGCGGCACATTGCAACACCGGTGTACTTCCTCAACGGTACGCTGGACGAATACACCCCTGCCGCCGAAGCCCGGTTGTTCGGCGATTACGTAGAGCGCAGCAGTTTCGCAGTGGCCGAACACACCGGCCATTTGCTCGACCTGGAATCACGCGAGGCGGCGCTGGCGGTGCATCGTGCCTTGCTGGATTTTCTGCTGGGCGAGCACGCCGCGTTGTCGGCTATAGACGAACCGCTAGTGGGAAAAACAGCGACGAATGGCGCATAATCGCCGACACATAGCCTGCTAACAAAAGGGTTCCCATGCCGAATCGTGCCCCTCTCGACGCCAAGACCGCCCGCTGGCTGCCCTGGGTGGTCGCGATTGCCTTCTTCATGCAGTCGCTGGACGGGACGATCCTCAACACGGCGCTGCCGGCCATGGCCCGGGACCTGGCGGAAAACCCGCTGCGCATGCAGGGCGTGGTCATTGCCTACATGCTCACCGTCGCCTTGCTGATCCCCGCGTCGGGCTGGATCGCCGACCGCTTCGGCACCAAGAAAATCTTCTTTGGCGCCATCCTGCTGTTCAGCATCGGGTCACTGTTGTGCGCCTTGTCCAGCAGCTTGAGCATGCTGGTGGGGGCGCGGGTGATCCAGGGCCTGGGCGGCGCGCTGATGCTGCCGGTGGGGCGCCTGGTGGTCCTGCGCGCCTATCCCCGTTCCGAGCTGGTGCGGATCATGGGCTTCATTACCATCCCCGGCCTGCTCGGCCCATTGCTCGGCCCGACCCTGGGCGGCTGGATGGTGCAATACCTGACCTGGCACTGGATCTTCCTGATCAATTTGCCGGTGGGCATGATCGGCTGCTACGCGGTGTGGAAGTTCATCCCCGACCTGCGCGGCAGCGAGCGCACGCGCTTCGATAGCCTCGGCTTCCTGCTGTTCGGCGCGGCCATGGTGCTGATCACCATCGCCATGGAGGGCCTGGGCGAACTGCACCTGCCGCACCTGCGGGTGATGTTGCTGCTGTTCGGCGGGCTGGCGTGCCTGGCGGCGTATTGGCTGCGCGCCGGGCATATCGACAACGCCCTGTTCTCGCCGGTGCTGTTCAAGACCCGCACCTTTGCCGTGGGCATCCTCGGTAACCTGTTCGCGCGCCTGGGCAGCGGTGCGCTGCCGTTCCTGGTGCCGCTGCTGTTGCAGGTGGCGCTGGGTTATTCGCCGTCACAGGCCGGCATGAGCATGTTGCCGCTGGCGGCGGCGGCGATGTTTGCCAAGTCCATCGCCCGGCCATTGATCGAGCGCCTGGGTTATCGCGTGGTGCTCACCGGCAACACCCTGGCCCTGGGCGCCATGCTCGCGAGCATGGGCCTGGTCAGCGAGCAAACCCCTTACCCGCTGCTGCTGGCGATGCTGGCGGTGCTCGGCGCCATCAACTCCCTGCAATTCACGGCGATGAACACCGTGACCCTGATCGACCTCGACGACGCCCAGGCCAGCAGCGGCAACAGTTTGCTCTCGGTGGTGGCACAACTGTCCCTGAGCCTGGGCGTGGCCTGCGCCGGTGCCCTGCTCGGCGGGTTCACCCTGGAGACCGGCAACGATGGGGTGAACACGGTGCTCGGCGCGTTCCAGCTGACGTTCCTCACCGTGGGCATCATGGCCATGCTGGCGGCGGCGATCTTCCTGCAATTGTCGCCAAAAGACGGTAAACGCGTGGTCAGCCGTGAGCATGATATCGAGCACTGACCGGCGTCTCGTCTAGAACTTGCGGGGAAATTCCCACGAGACTGGTACACTGCGCGACATTTTGTTTTGCAGAGCCAGTCCCGTGACCACCATCGCCACCGCTTTTAATACTTTGCCCCTGTCCGCCGCCATGCTGGCTAACCTCGACTCGCTGGGTTATGTCGAGATGACGCAGATCCAGGCGCAGAGCTTGCCGGTGATCCTCAAGGGGCTGGACCTGATTGCCCAGGCCAAGACCGGCAGCGGCAAGACCGCCGCCTTCGGTATCGGCCTGCTGAACCCGATCAACCCGCGCTATTTCGGGTGCCAGGCCCTGGTGATGTGCCCGACCCGTGAGCTGGCCGACCAGGTGGCCAAGGAAATCCGTCGCCTGGCCCGCGCCGAAGACAACATCAAGGTGCTGACCCTGTGCGGCGGCGTGTCCCTCGGCCCGCAGATCGCCTCCCTTGAGCACGGTGCCCACGTGATCGTCGGCACCCCGGGCCGCATCCAGCAGCACCTGCGCAAAGGTTCGTTGGTACTGGACGGCTTGAACACGCTGATCCTCGACGAAGCCGACCGCATGCTCGACATGGGTTTCTACGACGCCATCGAAGACATCATCAGCAAGACCCCGGCGCGCCGCCAGACCCTGCTGTTCTCGGCCACCTACCCGGTGAGCATCAAGCAACTGGCCTCCAAGTTCATGCGCGCGCCGCAGCAAGTGAAGGCCGAAGCGTTCCACTCCGACGATCAGATCGAACAGCGGTTCTACGAGATCTCGCCGGAAGAACGCATGGACGCCGTGACCAAGGTGCTGGCGCATTTCCGCCCGGCGTCGTGCGTGGCGTTCTGCTTTACCAAGCAGCAAGTGCAGGAAACCGTGGATCACCTGACGTCCAAGGGCATTTCCGCCGTCGGCCTGCACGGTGACCTGGAGCAACGCGACCGTGACCAGGTACTGGCCATGTTCGCCAACCGCAGCACCTCGGTGCTGGTGGCCACCGACGTCGCCGCCCGTGGCCTGGACATCGACTCGCTGGACATGGTGATCAACGTCGAACTGGCGCGCGACTCGGAAATCCACATTCACCGTGTTGGCCGTACCGGTCGTGCGGGTGAGACCGGCCTCGCCATCAGCCTGGTGGCGCCGTCCGAAGCGCATCGCGCCCAGGCCATCGAGCAACTGCAGAAGTCGCCGCTGAACTGGGATCAACTGGACAACCTCAAGCCGCAGAGCGGTGGCCCGCTGCTGCCGGTGATGAGCACGCTGTGCATCGCCGCCGGGCGCAAGGACAAGGTGCGCCCGGGCGACATCCTCGGCGCCCTGACGGGTGACGCCGGCATCCCCGGCGCCCAGGTAGGCAAGATCGCGATCTTTGACTTCCAGGCCTTCGTGGCCGTGGAACGCGGCATCGCCAAGCAGGCGCTGCAGCGCTTGAACGACGGCAAGATCAAAGGCCGCTCGTTGCGCGTGCGCATCCTGTAAAAATCTCAAGCTATACAGAGATCCAAATGTGGGAGGGGGCTTGCCCCCGATAGCGGTGTGTCAGTGGCAGATGTACTGACTGACACCCTGCAATCGGGGGCAAGCCCCCTCCCACATTGGCCTGTAGTCAAATTCAAAATTGTATGAGGACACCGTTTTGCGCTCGACCGAAGTTGTGATCATTGGCGCCGGCGCCGCAGGCTTGATGTGCGCACTGACCGCCGCCGGGCGCGGGCGCAAGGTGATGCTGATCGACCATGCGAACAAGGCCGGCAAAAAGATCCTGATGTCCGGTGGTGGCCGCTGCAACTTCACCAATCTGTACACCGAGCCGGCCAACTTCCTCTCGCACAACGCGCACTTCTGCAAGTCGGCCCTGGCGCGCTACACCCAGTGGGATTTCATCGGCTTGGTGGCCAAGCACGGCGTGCCGTACCACGAAAAGAAACTCGGCCAGCTGTTCTGCGACAACAAGTCCAGCGACATCCTCGGCATGCTCCTCGATGAATGCATCCAGACCGGCGTGAGCCTGCACCTGGACACCTCCATCCAGCAAATCGCCAGGCTCGACAGCGGCTATCAGTTGCAGACCACCCTGGGTGAGCTGCGTTGCGAATCCCTGGTGATCGCTACCGGAGGGCTGTCGATTCCAACCCTGGGCGCCACCGGTTTCGGCTATCAAGTGGCCAGACAGTTCGGCCATGAACTGCTGCCGACCCGCGCGGGATTGGTGCCGTTCACCATTACCGACCAGCTCAAGGACCTATGCGGCGAGCTGTCCGGCACCTCGGTGGATTGCCTGGTCAGTTGCAACGGCCAGAGCTTTCGCGAGAACCTGCTGTTTACCCATCGCGGCCTGAGCGGGCCAGCGATTTTGCAGATTTCCTCCTACTGGGAACCCGGTGACACCGTGGAGATCAATCTGCTGCCCGACCACGACGCCCACGCGTGGCTGCAACAGCAACAGGCCGAGCGTCCCAACAGCGAGTTGAAGACACTGCTGGGCGAGATTTTCACCAAGAAGATGGCCAACCTTTTGGCGGACACCTGGTTCGCGTCCAAGCCGATGAAGCAGTACACCCATGCCGAAATCGCCGAGATCGCCGAGAAGCTCGGCAGCTGGCAACTGGTACCGGCGGGCACCGAGGGCTATCGCACGGCCGAGGTGACGCTGGGCGGGGTGGATACGCGGGAAGTGTCGTCCAAGACCATGGAATCCCTGAAAAGCCCCGGGCTGTACTTCATCGGTGAAGTGCTGGATGTGACCGGTCACCTGGGCGGGTTCAATTTCCAGTGGGCCTGGGCTTCGGGCTACGCAGCCGCGCAATACGTCTGACACAACACAGTCAAATGTGGGAGGGGGCTTGCCCCCGATGGCGGTGTGTCAGTCACCTGATGAGCTGGCTGACACACTGCTATCGGGGGCAAGCCCCCTCCCACATTTTGTTTTGCAGGGTGTCAGGGACAATATTTGCACATCGATGTGATCACCACCCTTGCCGTGGCGTCCTTGATAGCTCAATTTAGCGACAACGTCCCGGAAGACTCCAGACTTCATGTCATCGACCTCGTTCAAGCAGTCCCTGCGACGCCTGTGGGCACTGGATAAATTCAGCTACAGCATTCGGGTATTCATCGCCCTGACCGGCAGCATGGCGCTGTGCTGGTATCAGGATGAAATGACGCTGCTGATCCCGCTGTTCCTGGGGATTATCGCCAGCGCGCTGGCCGAGACCGACGACAGTTGGCAAGGCCGTCTCAACGCCCTGGCGGTGACGCTGGTGTGTTTCAGCATCGCCGCGCTGTCGGTGGAGCTGCTGTTTCCCTACCCCTGGATCTTTGCGGCCTCCCTGGCCCTGGCCACGTTCGGCCTGACCATGCTCGGCGCGCTCGGTGAACGCTATGGCGCGATTGCCTCGGCCACGTTGATCCTGTCGGTCTACACCATGATCGGCGTGGACCAGCGCGGCGGTGCCGTCAGTGATTTCTGGCACGAGCCGTTGCTGCTGGTGGCGGGCGCGGCCTGGTACGGCGTGCTGTCGGTGCTGTGGCAGGCGCTGTTTTCCAACCAGCCGGTGCAACAGAGCCTGGCGCGGTTGTTCCGCGAGCTGGGGCGTTATCTGAAGCTCAAATCTGCGTTGTTCGAGCCGATCCGCCAACTGGATGTGGAAGCACGCCGCCTGGAACTGGCCCAGCAGAATGGCCGCGTGGTCGCGGCGTTGAATGCGGCCAAGGAAATCATCCTGCACCGCGTCGGTAATGGCCGGCCGGGCTCGAAGGTCAGCCGCTACCTGAAGCTGTACTTTCTGGCCCAGGACATCCACGAGCGTGCCAGTTCGTCCCACTACCCGTATAACGCACTGGCCGAAGCGTTCTTCCACAGCGACGTGCTGTTCCGCTGCCAACGCCTGCTGCGCCAGCAGGGCAAGGCCTGCCAGGCCCTGGCCGAGTCGATCCAACTGCGCCAGCCGTTCATTTATGACGACAGCTTTGCCGAAGCCCTGGGCGATTTGAATGCCTCACTGGAACACCTGCGTATCCAGAGCAACCCGGCCTGGCGCGGTTTGCTGCGCTCGTTGCGCGCCCTGGCCGCCAACCTGTCGACCCTCGACCGCCTGCTCGGCGACGCAAGCAACCCCGACGCCCTGGCCGACGCCACCGACAGCAACCTGCTGGACCGTGCCCCACGCAACCTCAAGGAAATGTGGACGCGCCTGCGCACCCAGCTCACGCCGACCTCCCTGCTGTTTCGCCACGCCTTGCGCCTGTCCCTGGCATTGACCGTCGGCTACGCCACCCTGCATGCCATCCATGCCTCCCAGGGTTACTGGATCATCCTCACCACGCTGTTTGTTTGCCAACCGAACTACGGGGCGACACGCCGCAAGCTCGGTCAGCGGATCATCGGCACCGCGATCGGCCTGACCGTGGCCTGGGCGCTGTTCGACCTGTTCCCAAACCCGGTGGTGCAATCGATGTTCGCCATCGCCGCCGGCCTGGTGTTCTTTATCAACCGCACCACGCGCTACACCCTGGCCACGGCGGCGATCACCCTGATGGTGCTGTTCTGTTTCAACCAGGTGGGCGATGGCTACGGACTGTTCCTGCCACGCCTGTTCGATACCTTGCTCGGCAGCCTGATCGCGGGCCTGGCGGTGTTCCTGTTCCTGCCGGACTGGCAAGGCCGGCGCCTGAACAAAGTGCTGGCCAACACCCTGACCTGCAACAGCATTTACCTGCGCCAGATCATGCAGCAGTACGCCGCCGGCAAGAGCGACGACCTGGCTTACCGCCTGGCCCGTCGCAACGCGCACAACGCCGATGCGGCGCTGTCCACCACCCTGGCGAATATGCTGATGGAGCCTGGGCACTTTCGTAAGGAGGCCGACGTCGGCTTCCGCTTCCTGGTGCTCTCGCACACGCTGCTCAGCTATTTGTCGGGCCTTGGCGCACATCGCGATACCCAACTGCCGGCCGACGTGCGCGAACAGTTGATCGCAGGCGCGGGCAACAGCCTGGCAGCGAGCATCGATGAGATCGCCACGGGGCTGGCGAACAAACAGCCGATTGCGATCCAGAGCGATGATGAGGAAGCACTGGCCGCGCAGCTTGAGCAGATGCCGGATGAGATCGATGAGGGCCAGCGGCTGGTGCAGACGCAGTTGGCCTTGATTTGTCGGCAGTTGGGGCCGTTGCGTACGTTGGCGGCGCATCTGATCAAAGATACCCGCGCGGCTTAGGTCGCTATCGGGGGCAAGCCCCCTCCCACACTTTTGATGGGTGAACACAGTCAAATGTGGGAGGGGGCTTGCCCCCGATGAGGCCTGCACAGACGCTACATCCCATGGGCCTTCATCAACTTCGCATAACTGCCATCCGCCTTCATCCTGGCGATCTCCCGGTCAAAGCCGGCAACGATCTGCGCATGCTCGGGGTTCTTCAGGCTGACCAGGATATGCAGGCTGTTCTCGCTCAGCGGCTCGCCCACGAACTCCACGGCGCTGCGCACCCTGGGCGACTCGCGCGCCAGGTAGTAACGCGCCACGAACTCATCCTCCAGGGTCAGGCGCACACGTTTTGCCGCCAGCATCCGCACGGCCATGGCAAAGTTATGCACCGGCACTTTCTGTAGCAGCGCATCCTGGTCGAACGCCGCCGAATAGGCGTAACCACGCACCACGGCGATGCTTTCGCCGTGCAACCGTTGAAGGTCCTGATAATCGACAGGGTCGTCGCGGCGCTTGATAAAGCGCACGCGGTTGACCAGATATTGCGCGGAAAACTCACCCAACTGCGTGCGCTCATCGTTGTACCAGGCGTTGATCAGCACATCGTAGCGCCCATCGCCTATCCCCTTGAGCGCGCGCGCCCAAGGCACCTGCTCAAAATCACTCGCGTACCCGGCCCGAGCCAGCGCGGTGCTGACAATATCCGTAGCCAGCCCGCCGTTGATCAGCGTGATATCGGTAAACGGCGGCCAACCGTCCGCCACCAGGCGCAAACGCTGCGCCAATACCGGTTGAGCCAGCAACAACACTGCAATCAAAGCAACGGCACGAGACAATCGCGGCATGCTTAAAATCCTTGGCGGGCAGGCGATGGCCTGATAACAGTAGCTCATCAATGAGCCTGCATTGGTTATTGCACAAAGAAGTCAGGCACGCATGCACTGAATGATGGCAAATTGACGCCATTCACAAAAATGACCGGCTTTGGACAGCCGCGCCGGTCGCACTTACTATCCCTGCCAAGCCTTTGACAAGAGCGCACCTCATGACGGTCGATTGGATCTGCAGACATCACGACGATCTGGGCAAGGAACAGCTGTACGCCATCCTGCGCCTGCGCGGCGAAGTGTTCGTGGTTGAGCAACAGTGTGTTTACCAGGACATCGACGGGCAGGACCTGTCCGGCGATACCCACCACCTGATGGCCTGGAAAGCGGATGAGCTGGTGGCCTACCTGCGGCTGCTCGACCCGGAGTCACAGGGTGGCGATGTGGTGATTGGCCGGGTAATCGTTGCGCCGTCGGCGCGGGGCACCGGGCTGGGGCATTTGATGATGGAAGAGACCCTCAGGCAGATCGAGGAGATCTGGCCCGAGACACCGATCTTCCTGTCGGCCCAGGCGCATTTGCAGGGGTATTACGGGCGGTATGGGTTTGTGGTCGAGGGTGAGGAATATCTGGAGGACGATATTCCACATATTGGTATGCGGCGGGCTTGAGGGCCTCATCGGGGGCAAGCCCCCTCCCACACTTGATGTGTGAATACATTCAAATGTGGGAGGGGGCTTGCCCCCGATAGCGCCAGCCCAAACACCGCATCACTCAGGGATAACCCAACACCCGCTTGACCGCCGCAAGATTGGCCTCGATCCACCCCCGATCAATCGCCCCCCACTCACGAATCCGATAACCCCCGGCGTGATTGCGCGCCCCCTCTTCCTGCTCGAACTCACACACGATATCCAGGTCGGCCAACGCCGCAATCGTGTCCTGCGCCGTGCGCCGGGGCATACCGGTCACTTCAGTCAGCGCCGGGACGCTGCTGGCCAGCCCGCTGTCGATCAGGTACGCCACATACAGGCGACGGTAAAAGCTGCTCTTGGTCTTGCTCACATCCATGGTCAATCGCCTTGTAATTGGGGCTTGCCCTGCAAATCGCGCCAGGTGAGGTACACCCGCAGGTCGAATTCCACCTGATGGTAGCCCGGCATCATGTGTTCACAGAGTTTATAGAACGCCTTGTTGTGGTCCGATTCCTTGAAGTGCGCCAGTTCGTGCACCACGATCATGCGCAGAAACTCGGGGGCCGCCTCCTTGAACAGCGAGGCGATGCGGATCTCTTTCTTGGACTTGAGATTGCCGCCCTGCACCCGGGAAATCGTGGTGTGCAAACCCAGGGCGCGGTGGGTCAGGTCCAGGCGGTTATCGAACAGCACCTTGTCGATCGACGGTGCGTTGCGCAGGTGTTCCTGCTTCAAGGCCAGGGCGTAGCTGTACAGGGCCTTGTCGCTCTGCACGGCGTGCCGCTCGGGGTAACGCTGCTCCAGGTAGGCGCCCAACTGGTCCTTGGCGATCAATTGGCGCACTTGTTCCTGAAGGGCGGCGGGATAGGCCTGAAGGTATTTCAACGCGGTCATGGGGGCTGCAATGTGATTCGGACGGCCGCCAGTGTAGCGAATTCACAGCGCGTGAGGGTGCGACCAACCGACGACGTCCTCGGCCATCAGCGGTGCCGCCGCCCAGGTGCCCTGGATGAATGAACACCCGTTGGCCTTGAGCCACTGCGCCTGTTCGAGGCTTTGCACGCCTTCGGCGATCACCAGCACCTCAAAATGCCCGCACAGCTCGATGATGCTGCGCGCCATTGCGGCATCCCGCGCGGAGCCTGGCAATCGGGCCACCAATTGCGGGTCAAGCTTGAGGGTGTCGAACGCCAGGTCGCGCAGATGGGCCAGGGAACAGCGACCCGCGCCAAAGTCATCCAGGGCGATACGCACCCCCAGCTCACGCAACAATGTGAGCTGCTTGGTCGATTCCTCAAGGTTGCTCATCAGGCAGTCTTCACTGATTTCCACCTCCAGTTGCCGCCCCTGCAAACCGTGCCGTTCGAGGACCTGCCGCAGTTGGCCGACCAGGTTGGGCGTATTGAACTGACTGCTGCTCAGGCTCACGCTCAACACCAGCTCGTCATCGAAAGACGCTTGCCAGACCTGGCGCTGGGCAGCGACCTGCTGGTAAATCCAGCTGCTCAACTGGCTGATCAGCCGCGCCTCTTCCAGCAGCGGCAGGAACAACCCCGGCGGCACGTCACCGACACTCGGGTGCTGCCAGCGCAGCAACGCCTCGACACCCCGCAAGCGCCCATCCACCAGCGACACCTGGGGCTGGTACACCAGGACGAAATCCTTGTTTTGAATCGCGGTGCGCACACTGTCTTCAAGCATCAGGCGCGAGCGGGCTCGACCGTTCATTTCATGGTCGTAATAGCGATATTGCTGACGGCCGGCGCGCTTGGCTTCGTACATGGCGATGTCCGCCGCGCGCAACAGGCCGCTCAGGTCCGAGCCGCAGTCCGGGAAGGTCGCGATACCGATGCTGACGCCGAGCATCACCTCCAAACCGTCGACCTGCTGGCACACCGACACCCGCTCGATCAGTTTTTCCGCAATTTTCGCGGCCTGCTCGGGGAATTCCAGCTCCAGCAATGCCGTGAACTCATCCCCGCCCATGCGCCCAAGAATGTCGTAGGAGCGCAGGCACGCCTGCATCTGCTCGGACACCCAGCGCAGCACGCGATCGCCGGCGTCGTGGCCCAGGGTGTCGTTGACGCGCTTGAAACCATCCAGATCCAGGTACAGCAGCACCAGCGACTGCTCATTGCGCTCGCTGCGCGACAACATGCTCTCCACCGTCTGGTGGAAGCCCCGACGATTGAGCAGCCCGGTCAACGGGTCCGTCACAGCCTGGAACTCCAACTGCTGGTGCAGGTGGCGCACCTCGGACATGTCCAGCACCGTCACCACCATCGCCTTCTGCTCTGCGGGCAAGGGTGCGCAGGACAACGCCACCGGCACCTGTTGACCGCGACTGGTGCGCAAAATAGCGTCGTGCAAGCGCCACGTTTCGCCTTTGCAATACGCCTCGTACATCGGGAACCCCAGCCAGGCCGGCACATGGGGCTTTTGCAGGAAACTCAGGAAACTCTCGCCCTGCAACTCGGCCATCGTGGCATTGAGCAGCCTGGAGATAGCCGGGTTGGCGTACTGGATCACGCTGCCCTCGCCCACCACCAGAATCCCTTCGGCGGCGTTGTCCAGTACCGAGGCATTGAAGGCGCGGGCGGCCTCCAAGTCATGGCTCAACCGCTGCAGCGCACGGCGATTACGCTGATGTTCCAGCAGCGCCTGCACTTTGGGCTTGAGAATATGCGGGTCGAAGGGTTTGAACAGGTAGTCGATCGCACCGCTGGCGTAGCCCTGGAGCACCGCGTCGGGGGACTGGGCAGCGGCCGAGAGAAAGATGATCGGCGTCATGCTCGTGCGCTGGCTGCCGCGCATCAGGCGCGCCACCTCGAAGCCATCCATACCGGGCATCCGCACGTCCAGCAACACCAGGTCGACGTCATGCTCCAGCAGCAACTCCAGGGCCTGCAAACCGGAAGTCGCGGTAATCACTCGCCAGTCTTCACGCTGTAACACGGCACGCATGCTGACGAGATTTTCCGGGTAGTCATCGACCACCAGGAGAACTGAACTACCGTCGCCGAGGTTTGAAGCGCAATCCATGCTACGTCTCTTCCTTAAGGAACTGCACCGGTCACTTCGGGTACTCAAAACCGGACAAATAATGAGGCCTCACTCTAGCCCCGGGAATATAAAAGCAGAAGTAACGTCGGTGCCATCATCGCGCCAAACCCGGGGAAGCCGACTAACGGTAAGGCGCTGCAGCCCGCGTACCATGGGCAACATGGCTTTTTGGCATTCCTCTGACGCCAATAAATTGCCAGCCAGCGTTTAACAAGTGGGTTAACACCACCTATAAAGAACCTGTGCAGCCCTCGGGCTAAAGCGTTCACCCCTCGTCAAAAGGCCAACACCATGATCGACCTTTCCACCTGGAACCTGAGCATTCCGGTCGGCTCCCCGCCCACGACCATCGAAACCCCGAAGCTGCTCAGCGGCTTCAATGACCAGTACTTCCAGGCCGAAGGCAGCGATGTGCAGTTCTGGACGCCCGTCACCGGCACCCGCACCGAAAACGCCATCTACCCGCGCAGCGAACTGCGCGAAACCTACGCCGACGGGCGCCTGCGCAACTGGACCTACCCCGAGGCCGACAACTTCCTGCGCGCCACGCTCACCGTCAACCAGGTGCCGTCCAGCGGCAAGGTCGTGATCGGCCAGATCCATGCCTATGACAGCCAGAAACCCCTGATCAAGCTGGAGTATCAATTCAAGGAAAAAACCCAGACCGGCAACATCGTCGCCAAAGTGCGCATGCGCCCGGACGAATCCGAAAGCAGGGTCATCACGGTCGCCTCCAACGTGCCCCTGGAGAAGAGCTTTACCTATGTGATCAACCTCAACAAGGCCGGATTGCTCAGCGTGAACGCGGCCGACAGCGAGTGGAATGATCGCATCGGCGCGGCCTGGGGCGACAAGCCGCTGTACTTCAAGGCGGGGGTGTATGTGCAGGACAACAGTGGGGACAGCAAGGAAGGCGCACGGGTGACGTTTGCCAAGTTGGATATTGATCACGAGTAAAACGGATCGGCCCAGCTTATGCAGGCAAGGTCTGATAAACCCAGGGACCGTTCCCAGGCCTTGAATCCACTGCAGTCCACCTGTGGGAGGGGGCTTGCCCCCGATAGCGGAGGGCCAGCCGCCGACTATGTATGCTGACACACCGCAATCGGGGGCAAGCCCCCTCCCACAGTTGTCCTGCTTGTATTCCGAGTGATTGAACAGCGTGGGGTTGATATACCTGCCGCCGCCTGACCCGAAGGCCAAAACCCGCATTCTTGCGGGTTTTCCATGAGCCTTAATGCAAAGGCTTTACCACCGGCTTGCGTCGCATACCCGACGCCACCGAGTCGTGTAACGCCATCGCACGGCCCGCGTCCCACTCCTTGCGCATTGTGGAAAAAAGCTCAACATCAACTCGCGTCTGATGGGCGCCAAGCGCCTCGGACATTGCGTCTGCAATACGCTCGATGATCACGCCTGGGGCTGCTACACCGCAGTGCTTGCGACCAACTCAATCGCATATGCGAAGGAAAACTACGACCCCTTGGACAGTTCACCCGCATTGCCTTGAGATGTGGCAATGTTAAGTCGCTTGATTTTACTCATCGTGCTCTACCAGTTCGGCAAGGGATTTGAGATCAATTCGCCGGTCAACCATTTCCAGTGCCATTCCCAACGCCATAATCACCCTGAAGGCGGTGTACATGGCCACGTTTTCCCCCGCTTCCAGGTAGATGATGGTTTTACGGCTGCACCGTGCTTTTTCCGCGAATTGCTGCTGACTGTAGTGCTTCGCCCGGCGCAATTGCCTGATCCGCTCGCCAAAAGCCGGGGGAGTAGTGATGAGCAAAATGTCACCTATACAGAACTTTTAATGAAATTAATCTGATTATGTCCGTTATAACGGACATTTCAGTCCCCATACGTCTGATGCAATTGCCGACGGGCGTTTGCTCACGAGTAACGGATTGGCCTCAATGCGAGTAGGCCATGTCCGATGAGCGCGAGGATCATTCTCGATAGGTCCAGACGCTTGAATCCACTGTGGGAGGGGGCTTGCCCCCGATAGCGGTGGGCCAGCCGCCGACTGTGTATGCTGACACACCGCAATCGGGGGCAAGCCCCCTCCCACAGGTGTCCTGCCTGGCCTGAGAGGCTGGTGTTCGTCCTACAGTACCGTTGCGGCCAGACAGATCGCCGCTTATAGTTCACACCGTCGCTGGCATTGATCGGCGACAGGGTTTCGCAGCCCTACAGAGTTAATTCCGCATCCGTCAAAACAGCCCAGGCTCCCAGCCGAAGGTCGTCTTTGTTATGGCGGCTGTGCGTGGGAGACCTTCGGGTCTGCCGGGTCTTAACTCCTCGGTCTGCGAACCCGCGTACAGCTGCCACCCAATTTGTTTCGCAGCAAACGGTGGCTATTCTTCTTTCGAGTTAAGGATTTGCCATGAACAACCAACTTCCGCCCCGCCGTTTTTATCCCTGCACTGAGTCCGCGACCGATTCGCCCGTTCTCTTGATAGACAGCAACGCCCCACTGCTAGACCTCCACGCCTGCCTGCGCGAACGCCTCAACGCCGCCCTCGAACACCTTAACCTCATGGCCTGCTCCAGCCTGCCGGACTTCGCCGAGCGCGACCTGAACCATGTGGCCAATACCGCGCGCATTCTGGTGCAGGATGTCAGTGATGTGTTTCGGGTGATTGAACAACGCGGGTTCGATACGCCTTGCGCCGCCTGATCAACTCTAAAGCCAAAAAACCCGCATTTTGCGGGTTTTTCATCACATTGAAAAAGCCGAACGTTAAGTCGCGCTTAGTGTGTTCTTAGAAACCTGCCCGTTGCGGCGTATGCCTCTTATAAAAACCAATTTCGCCCTCTGCTTCTGCTTATAGCCTTTTCGTCACTAAGTTAGCTCCAGACACTCTAAACAACTGTCAGTTATGACAGGTTTCTTCAGGCGCGAGGCGCATTAGTTTAAGTGCTCACCGCTTTGTATTCACCACCCCTGAGAGGAACGAAGTCATGACAATGCCTAACCCAATGGGTACCTATGTCGGAGGAAGCGCCACTGGCCCCAAACAGCTTACTATTACCTCAGCTAATAGCAGCAGCGGTGCTATAACGGCAGACTTTCATGACGGCAAAGATGCTTACTCGCTCACTGGAACTTATAAGTTCGCCAATGCTGAAAAAGGAGGGCCCGCCAGCTTTACCTTGGATGGAGCCGCCGGAGCAAAAATAGCCTATAGATTTTCACTGGTTTCAAATGTGGTAAACGAAAGTGCACCGTTCCAAAAACTTACCGGAAACTTTTGGGTTAACAACGTTGCTGGGACCATGGAGCTTATAAAATTCAACTAAGCTCCAGCGTTTTTTTAAACAACCAAAACGCACTTATAGGGCACTATGAAAAAACCCGCTTTGCAGCGGGTTTTTTTAAAAAGTCACACGCTAAGACTTAGTTCACCTTAGCGTTCAACTCACCTTTCAAATACCGCTGGTACATTGCTTCCAACGAGATCGGTTTGATCTTCGAAGCATTACCGGCAGTACCGAAGGCTTCATAACGTGCGATACATACATCACGCATCGCGGTCACAGTCGCACCGAAGAATTTACGCGGGTCGAATTCGCTCGGGTTGGTGGCCATCAGGCGACGCATCGCACCGGTGGAGGCCAGGCGCAGGTCTGTGTCGATGTTGACCTTGCGCACGCCGTACTTGATGCCTTCGACGATTTCTTCAACCGGCACGCCGTAGGTTTCCTTGATGTCGCCGCCGTACTGGTTGATGATCGCCAGCCACTCTTGCGGTACCGAGGAAGAGCCGTGCATCACCAGGTGGGTGTTGGGGATGCGTTTGTGGATTTCCTTGATGCGATCAATCGCCAGCACGTCGCCGGTAGGCGGCTTGGTGAACTTGTAGGCGCCGTGGCTGGTGCCGATGGCGATGGCCAGGGCGTCGACCTGGGTCTTCTTGACGAAGTCCGCAGCCTCTTCCGGGTCGGTCAGCATCTGGCTGTGGTCGAGCACGCCTTCGGCGCCGATGCCGTCTTCTTCACCGGCCATGCCGGTTTCCAGGGAGCCCAGGCAGCCCAGTTCGCCTTCCACCGACACGCCGCAGGCGTGAGCCATGGCCACGGTTTGTTGGGTCACGCGCACGTTGTACTCGTAGTCGGTCGGGGTCTTGCCGTCTTCGCCGAGGGAGCCGTCCATCATTACCGAGCTGAAGCCCAGCTGGATGGAGCGCTGGCACACGTCAGGGCTGGTGCCGTGGTCCTGGTGCATGCACACCGGGATGTGCGGGAATTCTTCGATGGCGGCAAGGATCAGGTGGCGCAGGAACGGCGCGCCGGCGTATTTGCGGGCACCGGCCGAAGCCTGGACGATCACGGGGGAGTCGGTCTTGTCAGCGGCTTCCATGATGGCGCGCATCTGCTCAAGGTTGTTGACGTTAAAGGCTGGGACGCCGTAGCCGAACTCGGCTGCGTGGTCCAGCATTTGACGCATGCTGATAAGTGCCATTGTGTTGTCTCTCCCGATCGAGGGTCGTTAATCGTGCAAGCCTGCCGTAGCGGCGGCTGCTATTCAAGTTATTGCAGATCAAGGGGTTGAGCTTGAGCTGCTGAATCGTTATTGCTGGTGTAGCCGACTCAAATTCCAAGTTGAAACCGAATCAATGTGGGAGGGGGCTTGCTCCCGATAGCGGTCAGCCTGACACCCAAGTGCTGACTGACACGCCGCAATCGGGGGCAAGCCCCCTCCCACATTTGGATCTCATCTCATGACAGATCTCAGTTGGCCTTGCAGCCGCGCCCAATCAGATCATCCGTGGCCACCCAATACACCAGGCCTTCCTCACCCTTGGTGTGAAAGGCCAGTTGGCCGTCGCTGTACAGCGCGCCCGATGCCGCCACGTCCTGCTTGAGGCGGTAGACCTGATCCGAACCACCGAGACGTACATCCACCTCGCTGCGGTCCTGATTGACAAAGCGCCAGTTGACCTCGGCCTTGCTGTCGCAGGTCCAGGTGGTCCACTTGCCTACAGGCTCTGCCTTGTCGAACATGCTCATGCTGCTGCAACCGGCCAACAAGGCCAGGGTTGCCAGGGCGAAAACGCCTTTCATTGCCAATCCTCGCAGGGCGACCAGAGGCCGCCGTTGCTGTGGGTTAGTGGATCAGACCCGTCATGGGCAACCCTGTTCCTGACCGTTGGGCGCGGAGTCGTATTTCTCCAGCCGTTCGTTGCCGATGCGCTTGTTGATCACCGGCATGGTCTCGGCTTGCCAGTCAGCCTGGTAGCAGCTTTTTTTAAGCGGGGCCGAGGCCTTTTCCGCCTCGGGCGCCGCACTCGGCGTGCTGCCGCAGCCGGCCAACAGGCCCGCTGCGATCACCAGTGCCAACGACTTGATCATGGGAACACTCCTTTTCCTGATCACGCGCGCCTTAACCCTTGGCCCGGGTTTCCAGCACTTCCACGGCCGGCAGTACCTTACCCTCGACGAATTCGAGGAACGCACCGCCACCGGTAGAAATGTAGGAGATCTGATCAGCAACGCCATATTTATCGATGGCCGCCAGGGTGTCACCGCCGCCGGCGATGGAAAATGCGGAGCTTTCAGCAATGGCTTTGGCCAGTACTTTGGTGCCATTGCCGAATTGGTCGAATTCGAAGACGCCGACCGGGCCGTTCCACAGAATGGTCTGGGAAGCTTTCAACAGTTCAGCGAAGTTGGCTGCGGTTTGCGGGCCGATGTCCAGGATCATGTCGTCGTCGGCCACGTCAGCGATCAGCTTGACGGTCGCTTCAGCGCTTTCAGCGAATTCCTTGGCGACCACCACGTCCACCGGCAGCGGCACGCTGACTTTGGCGGCGATGGCGCGGGCGGTGTCCAGCAGGTCCGGCTCGTACAGGGACTTGCCCACCGGGTGACCCGCTGCAGCCAGGAAGGTGTTGGCGATGCCGCCGCCGACGATCAACTGGTTGCAGATCTGGCTGAGGCTGTTGAGCACGTCCAGCTTGGTGGAGACCTTGGAACCCGCGACGATGGCGGCCATCGGTTGTGCCGGAGCGCCCAGGGCCTTGCCCAACGCATCCAGCTCAGCCGCCAGCAGCGGGCCGGCCGCGGCGACCTTGGCGAACTTGGCCACGCCGTGGGTCGAGCCTTCGGCGCGGTGGGCGGTGCCAAAGGCGTCCATCACGAACACGTCGCACAAAGCTGCGTATTGCTGGGCCAGTTCGTCGCTGTTCTTTTTCTCGCCCTTGTTGAAGCGCACGTTTTCGAACAGCACGATGTCGCCGGCTTTCACGTCCACGCCACCCAGGTAATCTGCGACCAACGGCACGTCACGGCCCAGGGCCTTGCTCAGGTACTCGGCGACCGGCTTGAGGCTGTTTTCGGCGGAAAACTCGCCTTCGGTCGGGCGGCCCAGGTGGGAGCAGACCATCACGGCCGCGCCTTTTTCCAGGGCCAGCTTGATGGTCGGCAGCGAGGCCAGGATTCGCGCATCGCTGGTGACAACACCGTCCTTGACTGGGACGTTGAGGTCTTCGCGAATCAGTACGCGCTTACCTTGCAGATCGAGGTCGGTCATCTTCAACACGGTCATGGGTCGCAGTTCCTGAGTTACTGTTGAGGTTGTTTAGCGGCGATGTGCAGATAGTGTTCTGCCACATCAAGCATGCGGTTGGCAAAGCCCCATTCGTTGTCGAACCAGGCCAGGATGTTCACCAGCCTCGGGCCGGAAACGCGGGTCTGGCTGGCATCGACAATGGCCGAATGCGGGTCATGGTTGAAATCACAACTGGCGTGCGGCAACTCGGTGTAGGCCAGCAGGCCTTTGAGCGGGCCGCGGGTGGCGGCGTCGCGCAGGATCCGGTTGACCTCCGTCGCATCGGTGTCGCTGACGGTTTGCAGGGTGATGTCCAGGCAAGACACATTCACCGTCGGCACCCGTACGGCTTTGGCCTGGATTCGTCCGGCAAGTTCCGGCAACAGTCGCTCGATGCCGCGGGCCAGGCCGGTGGACACCGGAATCACCGACTGGAATGCCGAGCGCGTGCGGCGCAGGTCTTCATGATGATAGGCGTCGATCACCGGCTGGTCGTTCATTGCCGAGTGAATCGTGGTGATCGACACGTAATCGATGCCGATCGCCTGATCCAGCAGGCGCAACAACGGCACGCTGCAGTTGGTGGTGCACGAGGCATTGGACACCAGCAGCTCAGCGCCGGTCAGGCAATCCTGGTTGATGCCGTAGACGATGGTGGCGTCGACATCGGCCTCGCTGGCCATCGGCTGGGAAAACAGCACGCGCGGTGCGCCGGCGTCGAGAAAACGCTGGCCGTCGGCACGGGTGTTATAGACACCGGAACATTCCAGCACCAGGTCGACGCCCAGTGCTTTCCAGTCGATGCCTTCAGGAGTGGCGCTGCGCAAGACCTGCACGCAGCTGCCATTAATATGCAGACAATCACCTTCGATCCGCACTTCGCCGGGGAAACGGCCGTGGGTGGAGTCAAAGCGTGTCAGGTATTCGATGCTGGCCATGTCGGCCAGATCGTTGATCGCGACAATTTCAAACCCGGCCGCCGCCCCTCGCTCGAACAGCGCACGCAAGACGCAACGACCAATGCGGCCGTAGCCGTTGAGTGCAACTTTGTAGGGACGCGGTTGGGGCATGGGGTTCTCGATCAAGGTTAGTTCGGTGTTGAATGTTCTGACGCCATCGCGGGCAAGCCCCCTCCCACATTGGACCGCAATCCAAATGTGGGAGGGGGCTTGCCCGCGATGGCGCCAGGGCAGACAACGCAGACTGACTTAGTCTTCCAGCAGTTCTTCAGCCTGACCCAGAATGTTTTCCAGGGTGAAACCGAACTCTTCGAACAACGCTGGCGCCGGCGCCGACTCACCGTAGGTGGTCATGCCGATCACGCGGCCTTCCAGGCCCACGTACTTGTACCAGTAGTCAGCGTGGGCCGCTTCGACAGCGATACGCGCGCTGACCTGCAACGGCAGTACCGATTGCTTGTAGCCGGCGTCCTGGGCTTCGAACACGCTGGTGCACGGCATGGACACAACGCGAACGTTGCGACCTTGCGCGGTCAGCTTGTCGTAGGCCTGGACGGTCAGGCCCACTTCGGAACCGGTGGAGATCAGGATCAGCTCCGGCTCGCCGATGCAGTCCTTGAGCACATAACCACCACGGCTGATGTCGGCGATCTGCGCGTCGGTCCGCACCTGGTGCTGCAGGTTCTGACGCGAGAAGATCAGCGCCGAAGGGCCGTCCCTGCGCTCGATGGCGTGCTTCCAGGCCACGGCGGATTCCACCGCATCGGCGGGGCGCCAGCAGTCCAGGTTCGGCGTGGTGCGCAGGCTGGTCAGTTGCTCGACCGGCTGGTGCGTCGGGCCGTCTTCACCCAGGCCGATGGAGTCGTGGGTGTACACATGGATCACACGCTTCTTCATCAGCGCGGCCATGCGTACGGCGTTACGGGCGTATTCCATGAACATCAGGAAGGTCGCGCCGTAAGGCACCAGGCCACCGTGCAGGGACACACCGTTCATGATGGCGCTCATGCCGAACTCACGCACGCCGTAGTACATGTAGTTACCGCTGGCGTCTTCAGCCGACACGCCTTTGCAGCCTTTCCAGAGGGTCAGGTTGGAGCCGGCCAGGTCGGCCGAACCGCCGAGGAACTCCGGCAGCAACGGGCCGAAGGCGTTCAGGGTGTTCTGGCTGGCTTTACGGCTGGCGATGGTCTCGCCCTTGGCCGCGACTTCGGCGATGTAGGCCGAGGCTTTTTCCGAGAAGTCGGCAGGCAGGTCACCGGCCAGGCGGCGTACCAGTTCATTGGCCAGCTCCGGGAATTCGGCGGAGTAGGCAGCGAAACGCTGGTCCCACTCGGCTTCGGCAGCCAGGCCTTTTTCCTTGGCATCCCATTCGGCGTAGATATCGGCCGGGATTTCAAACGGGCCGTGGGTCCACTTCAGCGCTTCACGGGTCAGGGCGATTTCCGCGTCACCCAGTGGGGCGCCGTGGCAGTCTTCCTTGCCTTGCTTGTTCGGCGAACCGAAACCGATGGTGGTCTTGCAGCAGATCAGGGTCGGCTGCGCGCTCTTGCGGGCGGTGTCGATGGCGATCTTGATTTCTTCCGGATCGTGGCCGTCGACGTTGCGGATTACCTGCCAGTTGTAGGCTTCGAAACGCTTGGGGGTGTCATCGGTGAACCAGCCTTCGACTTCGCCGTCAATGGAGATGCCGTTGTCATCGTAGAAGGCAATCAGCTTGCCCAGGCCCAGCGTGCCGGCCAGGGAGGCGACTTCGTGGGAAATGCCTTCCATCATGCAGCCATCACCCAGGAACACATAGGTGTGGTGGTCGACGATGTCATGGCCGGGGCGGTTGAACTGCGCGCCCAGGACTTTTTCCGCCAGCGCGAAGCCGACAGCGTTGGCCAGGCCCTGGCCCAGGGGACCGGTGGTGGTCTCGACGCCTGGGGTGTAGCCGAATTCAGGGTGGCCGGGGGTGCGGCTGTGCAGTTGACGGAAGCTTTTGAGGTCGTCGATGGTGACGTCATAGCCGGTCAGGTGCAGCAGCGAATAGATCAACATCGAGCCGTGGCCGTTGGACAGCACGAAGCGGTCACGGTCGGCGAACGATGGATTGCTCGGGTTGTGTTTCAGGTAGTCACGCCAAAGTACCTCGGCGATATCCGCCATGCCCATCGGGGCACCGGGATGGCCGCTGTTGGCTTTTTGCACGGCATCCATGCTGAGGGCACGAATGGCGTTGGCACGCTCACGACGGCTGGGCATCGCTGATCTCCTGGGGGCTTGAATAAGGAAACGGAAAAAAGGACCGGCATTTTCCCTCAGCCACCGCCTGCGGGCAATGACAGATAGTCACTTGAGCAGGTTTTTCCCGCGGTTTGCGCGCCGATCCCTTGCACAATTGCGCTGCGGGTTCGTCTAAAGGCAATAGCGGCTGCTTATAACCGCCACTTATCGATCAATATCAAAACTTTTTGATATTGACCTTGCGGCGAGTACCACCCGTCTCTAGACTGCTGGCCTTATGAACCTACCCGTGCCCACCCTGCTTCCCGCCGACAGCGATGAACTGGCAGCCCTTTGCAAGGCTGCGGGTGATCCGTTGCGCTTGAACGTATTGCGCGCACTGGCCAATGATTCATTCGGGGTACTGGAACTGGCGCAGATCTTCGCCATCGGCCAGTCCGGCATGAGCCATCATTTGAAGGTGCTGGCCCAGGCCGACCTGGTGGCCACCCGCCGCGAAGGCAATGCGATTTTTTACCGCCGCGCCCTGCCCCACACCGAGTTGCTCGGCGGCAAGTTGCACGCGGCGCTGCTCGAAGAAGTCGACAACCTGGGCCTGCCCGGCGCTGTGCAAGCGCGGATCGCCCAGGTGCACGGGCAACGTGCTGCCGCCAGCCAGGACTTTTTCTCCCGGGTCGCCGACAAGTTTCGCGCCCAGCAGGACCTGATCGCCGGCTTGCCCCAGTACCGCGAAAGCGTACTGGCGCTGTTGGACAAGCTGAGCTTCAGTGATAAGGCCACGGCCCTGGAAGTGGGCCCTGGCGACGGCGGTTTTCTGCCGGACCTGGCGCGACGCTTCGGGCAGGTGACGGCACTGGACAACAGCCCGGCAATGCTCGAACTGGCCCGCCAGTTGTGTGAGCGCGAAGCGTTGGCCAATGTCAGTCTGCAACTGGCCGACGCCCTGAGTGACACTAGCCTGCAGGCCGATTGCGTGGTGCTGAACATGGTCTTGCACCATTTCGCCGCCCCGGCCGATGCGCTCAGGCAAATGGCCGGGCTGTTGCACCCCGGCGGTAGCCTGCTGGTGACGGATTTATGCAGCCACAACCAGAATTGGGCCAAGGAGGCCTGCGGTGATCTCTGGCTGGGTTTTGAACAGGACGATCTGGCCCGTTGGGCCACCGCTGCGGGACTCGTTCCCGGGGAAAGCCTCTATGTAGGTTTACGTAATGGTTTCCAGATTCAGGTCCGCCATTTTCAGCGACCGGCTGGCGACACTCACCATCGGTAAATATCAGGAAAACATCGAGATGAGCGAATACTCCCTTTTCACCTCCGAGTCCGTGTCTGAAGGGCATCCGGACAAAATCGCCGACCAGATTTCTGACGCGGTGCTGGACGCCATCATTGCTGAAGACAAGTTCGCCCGTGTGGCGTGCGAGACTCTGGTGAAAACGGGCGTGGCGATCATCGCCGGCGAAGTCACCACCACGGCCTGGGTCGATCTGGAACAGATCGTGCGCGACGTGATCACCGACATCGGCTACACCAGTTCCGACGTGGGCTTTGACGGCGCAACCTGCGGCGTGATGAACATCATCGGCAAGCAGTCCCCCGACATCAACCAGGGCGTCGACCGCGCCAAGCCTGAAGATCAGGGCGCCGGCGACCAGGGCCTGATGTTCGGCTACGCCAGCAATGAAACCGATGTGCTGATGCCTGCGCCTATCACCTTCTCCCACCAGTTGGTCCAGCGCCAGGCCGAAGCGCGCAAATCCGGGCTGCTGCCGTGGCTGCGCCCGGACGCCAAGTCCCAGGTCACCTGCCGCTACGACGGCGGCAAAGTGGTTGGTATCGACGCCGTCGTACTGTCCACCCAGCACAACCCGGACGTCTCCTACAAAGACCTGCGCGAAGGCGTGATGGAGCTGATCGTCAAGCACGTGCTGCCGGCCGAACTGCTCACCAGGGACACCCAGTTCCATATCAACCCGACCGGCCAGTTCATCATCGGTGGCCCGGTGGGCGACTGCGGCCTGACCGGTCGCAAGATCATCGTCGACAGCTACGGCGGCATGGCCCGCCACGGCGGTGGTGCATTTTCGGGCAAAGACCCGTCCAAGGTTGACCGTTCCGCCGCCTACGCCGGTCGCTACGTGGCCAAGAACATCGTCGCCGCAGGCCTGGCCGAGCGTTGCGAGATCCAGGTGTCCTACGCCATTGGCGTAGCCAAGCCGACGTCCATCTCGCTGAATACCTTCGGTACCGGCAAGATCAGCGATGACAAGATCGTCAAGTTGGTGCGTGAGATTTTCGACCTGCGTCCTTACGCGATCACCACCATGCTCGACCTGCTGCACCCGATGTACAAGGAAACCGCAGCCTACGGCCACTTCGGCCGTACCCCTGCGCAGAAGACGGTCGGCGACGACACCTTCACCACCTTCACCTGGGAAAAAACCGACCGCGCCAACGACCTGCGGACCGCTGCCGGCCTGTAATCGCTCGCGGCCGCCAAAGCCCCGCCGGGTTCGCCCGGCGGGGCTTTTTTGTTTCTCAAAGGTTGCAACAAAATCGTTGAAACCGCGGCCGAAGTCGACGCGGGCCAGCAAAAGCGCGGCGCCGAGACGGATAACAACGACGCGCCGCACGCGTGGGGCGACCTGTTCCACCCAAGCAGAAACACCCGGTAAAAAGCCCCGCTCGGTCGGGGCTTTTTTGTGGCCGTGCCGATCACTTAGGCTGAGCACCCTTTCCGAGCAAGGATGCTCACGATGCGTCTGTTGATGATTTTCCTGATCAGCTTTCTAACGTGCCGGGCCTGGGCCGAAGACTGCCCCGATGATGTCCGAGCGCAAATCGACACGTTGGCCAGGCAGGTCAGCCAATGGGATGACGCCTACCACCGACAGGGTCAATCCCCCATCAGCGATGAACTGTACGACCAGGCCCGGCGTCGCCTGGCCCATTGGCGCAAATGCGCGCTGCAACCCACACCCAGGACTGACAACCCGCTGGCAAGCGCTCGTGGCACAGTCCGCCACCCGGTCGCCCATACCGGCCTGGAGAAGCTGTTGGACGCGTCCGAAGTGGGTGATTGGCTCAGCACCCGACAGGAGGTCTGGATTCAACCCAAGGTCGACGGCGTCGCCGTGACCCTGGTGTATCGCAAAGGCCGATTGCACCAACTCATCAGCCGCGGCGACGGCCTGCTCGGTCACGATTGGTCCGCTGGCGCACGCAGAATCCCGGGTATCGTCCAGCAACTGTCGGAGCCGGTCGATGCGGTACTGCAAGGCGAGCTCTACTGGCGCCTCGACGACCACGTACAGTCCGCACAGGGCGGGCTCAACGCGCGCAGTAAAGTGGCTGGCTTGATGAACCGACGGCAATTGAGCGACACCGAGGCAGGCGGGATCGGGCTGTTCGTGTGGGCCTGGCCCGAGGGCCCGGCCAGCTTCACCGAGCGCCTGGCCACGCTGGCGCGGTGGGGGTTTACCGACAGCCAGCGGTATAGCCAGTCCATCGCCAGCATCAGCGATGCCGCGCGCTGGCGTCTGCATTGGTACAACCATCCGCTGCCGTTCGCCAGCGATGGCGTGGTGTTGCATCAGGCGGCGCGCGCGCCGGCCAAACGCTGGAAAGCCAGCGCACCCTACTGGGCCGTGGCCTGGAAGTACCCGGTGAGCAAGGCGTTGGCGCTGGTGCGCAAGGTGCAGTTCAGGATCGGGCGTACCGGGCGTATCACACCGATTCTCGAACTGGACCCCGTGTGGCTGGATGATCGGCAAATCAGGCGGGTCAGCGCAGGCTCGCTGAAAAACTGGCAGAACCTGGACATCCGTCCCGGCGACCAGGTGTCCATCAGCCTGGCCGGCCAGGTCATTCCCCGGCTCGATGAGGTGGTCCTGCGCAACAAGACCCGGGTGGAAGTGCCGGTGCCCGATGCTCGCGACTTTCATGCCTTGAGTTGTTGGCAACTGGACCCTGGTTGCGAGGAGCAACTGCTCTCGCGCCTCACCTGGCTGAGCAGCAACCAGGGCCTGTCCTTGCCCCATATGGGCCGTGAAACCTGGAACGTATTGATCCAGGCCGGTCTAATCGCAGGCTTTCTCGATTGGTTAACCCTGGATGCGGCAGAGCTTGCTAACATTGATGGCTTCGGCGAACGCACCCGTACGCGGGTGCTCGACAGTATTCACAGCGCCCGCAAACGGCCTTTTGCACAATGGCTCAAAGCATTGGGGGTGCCGCCCGCGGCGCGCAACAACCTGCAGGGCGACTGGCATACGCTGGTCGCCAAAGACACCCAAGCCTGGCTGGCCTCTGACGGCATCGGCCCGGGACGCGCAGCGCAACTGAGCGCTTTTTTCCGCGACCCGCAGGTACAGGCATTGGCTGAAATATTACATGGCGCCGGCATAGACGGTTTTTGACACCGGCCCGGCCCTCTGATTGCTACCTTGGAGCCCTTATATGAAATTTCTTGCCCCTCTTGCGTTACTCACCTTCGCAAGCTTCACGACCACGCCGCTGCTGGCCGCCGACGAAGCCCCCCAACTGACAGGCTGCGCCGCCAAGCGCCAAGCCATCAGCACCCAGATCGAACAGGCCAGGGCCCATGGCAACAGCGCCCAACAGGCCGGGCTGGAAAAAGCCCTGAGCGAGGTCACCGCCAACTGCACTGACGCATCGCTGAAGAAAGAGCGCGAAAACAAGGTGCTCGATGCCAAGCACGAAGTCAGCCGCCGTCAGGCCGACCTCGACAAGGCCATGAAAAAAGGCGATGCGGACAAGATCAACAAGCGCAAGGACAAGCTCGCCGAATCGCGCAAAGAGTTGCAGGATGCGGTGGAAGAACTCGACCAGTAAAACCGCTCAATGGTCCCGGAACTGCTTATGGCAAGCGCTGCAGGCATCTTCGACTTTCTGCACCGCAGGTTGAAGGCTGCCGGCCTTATAGGGCTGGACGCGGCTTGCGGTCACCAATTCACCGGTGGCCGCCTCAAGGTCGCGAGCCAGTTGCTGGAATTGCGCCTGCTTTTGCCACACCTCGTCCCTGGCACTGGTGTGGTCGTCTTCACGTACGCTCGGGAAGTGCTGCCAGGGTTCATGGGCCAATGCGTCCAGCTTGACCGCGCCGTCGGCAAACCGGGCGCCGTCGAACGGGATACGCCCGCGCAACATGCCGCCCAGGTCTTCGCTGGTCTTGAGCATCTGCTTGAAGATCGCCTTGCGCTGGCCCAGGGGCGAATTGGGGTCAACACCGCCGCAGGCGGACAAGGCCAGGCAGGCCAGCGCTACAACCGTCATATGTTTAAAAGTCATGGTGGCTCAGGGTCACGGGAAACGGCGGCCAGTATCCCCGCCTCGTCCGCAAAGACCAATAGCCCTATTAATAATAAGGGTTGCCCAACGCGATAAAGCCCGGGCAATCGCTTCAGGAATTACGTGCATGAATGACAATTGGAAACCCTGGAGCCGCCTGGCGTGGGCTCTGCCGATGATCGCGCTGCTGGCCGGCTGCGACCTGGGCAAGGACGCGGGCAAAGAACCCGCCAAAGAAGAAGCCGCCAAACCCCATGCCGTCGCCACTTACGTGAGCGCGCCGTGGGAGGCGCTGCCATCCGTTTCCGACAGCGATCTGCTGGCAGGTTTCGAATCCTGGCGCAGTGCCTGCCAGCGCCTCAAGGCCGACCCGGTCTGGGGTGCGACTTGCGCAGCCGCAGCCGGCGTGCCGGGCGATGCCGTGGCGGTTCGCGGGTTCCTCAAGGAGCGCCTGGATGTATTTGGCCTGCGTTCAGCCGACAACACACCGAACGGCCTGATCACCGGCTACTACGAGCCGGTCTACCCCGGCAGCCTCACCGAAACCGCCACCGCCCATGTGCCGGTGTACGGCGTTCCGGATGACCTGATTATCGTCAACCTGGAAGCCATCTACCCGGAACTCAAGGGCAAACGCCTGCGCGGTCGCCTGGAGGGCCGTGTGCTCAAGCCGTATGACGATGCCGGCACCCTCAACGGCCAAGGCTCGAGCGCCAAGCCGATCGCCTGGCTGACCGACCCGATGGACCTGCAGTTCCTGCAGATCCAGGGCTCAGGGCGTATTCAACTGGCCGGTGGGCGTCAACTGCGCGTGGGTTATGCCGACCAGAACGGCTATCCCTATCGCCCTATCGGTCGCTGGCTGATCGAGCAGGGCGAGCTGAAAAAGGAAGACATGAGCATGGGCGCCATCAGCGCCTGGGCCAAGGCGCACCCGCAACGCATCCCCGAACTGCTGGCGAGCAACCCCAGCTACGTATTCTTCAGCGCCCGCCCCGACAGCAATGAAGGGCCGCGCGGCTCGCTGAACGTGCCCTTGACAGCAGGATACAGCGTGGCGGTGGACCGCAAGGTGATTCCGCTGGGGAGTCTGTTGTGGCTGTCCACCACCAAACCCGACGGCTCGCCGATCGCCAGACCCGTCGCCGCCCAGGACACCGGCGGCGCCATCACCGGAGAAGTACGCGCAGATTTGTTCTGGGGCACAGGCGAAGCAGCAGGCGAGTTGGCGGGGAACATGAAGCAGCAGGGACAGATCTGGATGCTATGGCCCAAGGGTACGCCGCTGCCGCACGTGCCGGATGCCCCCGCTGGCACCTGACAGCCGTATCTACACAACCCTGTAGCGCCCAACGCTAACCACGATGCGAAGCGAGTCGCCCTTGATCTTGATCTTGATCTGCTTTTGATCTCAGGCGCCCCGTTAAACCACGCTGGCCGAACGCAAGCTTGAATCCGTGGGCAACCCGGCAGGACGCCGGGTTAGCCGCACTGGGCCAGGGATGGCCCATTGCGGCGGCCCACGGATTCAAGCCTTCGAT